>JBLIZK010000418.1:0-8011 GCA_048859825.1 Paludibacter sp. | reverse complement strand
AAAGCTGAGCTATGTTTTTATCGTGAATACGGAAAAACAAAGATTCTTTTCGTAAACGGGCACCTTCACATTCAGGGCACTTTATTTCGCGCGAATACTGATTAGCCCATTTTTGCTCAGTTGCCGAAGCTGAGTTTTCCGATTGTATTTCAATATACTTCAAAATCCCATCATAACTCAGAAAATAATTGGTTCCAATGGCATGATTTTTAATCTGAAGCCTTTCTTCGGTACCATTCATTATTTCGTCAATGGCTTCATCGGGAATATCAGATACAGCAGTTTTCAGCGTACAGTCATATTTTTGTAGAATAGCTTCAATTTGCCAGAAAATGGTGGAACTTTTATGCTTACCGAGTGGAGCAATAGCTCCGTTAAAAATACTCAAAGTACGGTCGGGAATAATTTTGTCCATATCAATCTGATTGACCATACCCAGGCCTTTACATTTCGGACAAGCACCATGTGGCGAATTAAACGAAAAATTATGTGGCGCAGGTTCATCATATGAGATGCCTGAAGTGGGACACATAAGCATTTTACTGAAATACCGAGCTTCGTCGTTATCTTTTTCAAGTAGCATTACAATGCCATTTCCCTGCTGCATAGCCTTCTGCATGGATTGTTTTAGTCGCTGGCGATCTTTTTCGCTTACCACCAGTTTATCCACCACTACTTCAATGTGATGAATTTTATACCTGTCTACCTTTAAACCATGAGTAATTTCACGCATTTCGCCATCCACACGCACATTCAGGTATCCTTTTTTACGTATTTGTTCAAAAAGTTCTTTGTAGTGCCCTTTACGACCACGAACCAGTGGGGCTAACAAATAGGTGGGTTTCCCCGAATAGTTTTTCAGCACCAAATCCACAATCTGGTCCTCGGAGTATTTCACCATTTTTTCACCAGTGTTATACGAATAGGCCTCGCCTGCACGAGCAAACAATAAGCGCAGAAAATCATATATTTCGGTAGTAGTACCTACTGTAGAACGTGGATTTTTGTTGGTTGTTTTCTGTTCAATAGAAATTACAGGACTTAATCCGGTAATTTTATCCACATCAGGGCGCTCCATATTGCCCAGAAAACTACGTGCATAGGCCGAAAATGTTTCGATATAGCGTCGTTGTCCTTCAGCAAAAATAGTATCGAATGCCAGCGACGATTTACCGCTACCACTTAATCCGGTAATAACAGTAAGTGAATTTCGGGGAATATTTACATCGATATTTTTGAGGTTGTGCACACGGGCGCCGGTCACCTCAATAAGCTCATCTGTTTCGGGGGAATTTATAGTGTTTGTTGCCAAAATCTTTACAGGTTTTTGTTCGAAAATAATAACCCGCAAAGATAATCATTTTGAAGAAGGATTACAAGGTAAATAGCTTTATAATTTCAACTTCGATTGCACTGGCATTGCAATATTTTGTAAGAAGTTCCGTACTAAAGTCGATGGTTCCCTGAAGGCCATCCGCTCCCGAATAGTCATTAATAATCATCAACAGACTGTTTGTTTCATTATTAATTTTCGTCCGTTCGTTATCGCTGGTAGGTGTACCTATACCGCCAACTGAGTCGCGATAAACGGGCAATCCTTCAATATTTAGCAGTCCCCGGCCAATGGCATCAAATTCCTCACCGGCTTCGCCCACTCCAAGAACCACATTGCCCTGTATTTTTTTTGCATCAAATCCTCCAATTGAATAACCGGTTTTTATTGAAACCAAATTAATTAAATCAACAAGAGTATTGATTCGATACAAATCCATATCACGTAAAATACGTCGACACAAAGCCTCCGCCGATGGACGATAACGATTGGGATCTTTACCGAGCGCCTTGTAAATACTACGGGTTGCTGCAATTGATGGGATTTTATTTATCCGGTCAAGTTGCACTGTCGATTTAAAATGCACAACAGCCTCATTAATTTCATCCCACAACAAATCGGACGAAGGTGAATTAACTACATCACAAGCAATCAAACCAATATGTAGCTGCGGACAGGCCGCCAATATTGGCTCCGTAACAGTCAACTGAAACATACCTGATTACAATAAAATGGGATTCTCTTCAAAATCGGCTATGGCTTTGCGCCATTCGGGTGAAATTTGTCGTGTCGATTTTGTTTTTGCATCAAAACAAACCATCACAGTTTTACAAATGCATTTCACTTCATTTGTATCCAAATCAATTAACTGCTGATAAAGTTTAAAGCTCTTGTTTCCCACTTCAAACACAGCTGTTTCTACAGCCACATTTTCGCCGGGATAAACAGGTAATAAAAAGCTGACATGAATATCGGCAATCACAATTCCCACCTCACGATTCAATTGTACATCTGGCAGAACCTGCATAAAATAACTGGTTTTACCTAAATCGAAAAACGAAAGGTACACTGAGTTATTTACATGTCCCAAGGCATCAAAATCGTTGAACCGAAGCTGTATGGGAGTTATATGTTTAAATGTTATATTTTCCATTTTATTTAATCTGAAAACTATTCATAATTTTTTCGGCTATCTCTCTGTAATCAGCATATTCATTTCTTCCGGCAGTAAAAGTAAGTACATAAGCCTTCATATTACTTACACGGTAATACTGTTCAAAAGTCAGTTTATTTTTCCCTTGCTCACCTTCGTAAACAATACACTGATACTCATCACTTTCAGTCTTAACACGCTCACTTTTCAAAATTTTCACGTTGTAAACCAGCTCCTTGATTTGTTCTTCCGACATTGAAGCATACTTATCAAGGGTTAAATCAGTGCCCAATAAATCTTCAACTACCAGATTTATGTTTTCACGAAAACTATCCGTCTCGCATGTTGGCATTGATGTTACAATAAACTGTATACCGATTTGTCCGGTAGATTGAAACTTCCAGTCGGCCGGATATTTTATACTATATTCCGTGGTATCGCGATAAATCCAACCACGTTCGAGCTCTACTCTTTTGGTAACAACTTTTGTCGTAGCGTTGCTTTCGCCGGCAGGTTTATTACCACAGGCATTAATAAATAAGAACAGAACTAATCCCAGAAATAAATGAAGTTTTTTCATATGAAATTTGAAAATAAAAAACTTAAAATAAGCGATAAACGAGCGTTCAAAATTATAAAAAAAACTTCACTTGGCACTACAAAACAGTATCCTCCCGCTACTCAGTTGAGTAAGAGGAGGATACCTTCACACGTAAACAACACAGCGCTACTCAGCGCCATGCATTTATTATTTATTTTCTAGAATTTTACTTCGTAACTTGGCTCTTCTACAATTTCAGGAACCAACTGATTGTATGTAACCACACCATTTTCGTCGATAGCTACTACCGAGCGAGCCATCAATCCTGCCAATGGACCATCTGTCATCAACACTCCGTAATCAGTTGCAAAACTATTGTAACGGAAATCTGAAGCTGTTACTACGTTCTCAATACCTTCAGCACCACAAAAACGACTTGCAGCAAATGGTAAATCTTTCGATACACATACTACTACTGTGTTTTCCTGAGCAGCAGCCCATTTATTAAAGTTGCGAACTGATGCTGCACATACTCCGGTATCAATACTTGGGAAGATGTTCAATAATACTTTTTTTCCTTTGAAATCTGCTAATGAAATTTCGTTCAATCCTGCACCTACTAATTTGAAATCGGGTGCACTTGTACCTACTTCAGGTAAATTTCCATTTGTTGCTACGGGGCTTCCTTTAAATGTTACTGTTGCCATTTTTTAATTTTATTTTAATGTTAAGTTTTTGTTCTGTTTATCGAAATAACGATTAATAGTCAATTTTGTTTATTTTTGTTCTCATAATTTTTGTAATTATTTCAATTATGTATTTCCGCACAGTCATTCTTTTACTGGTTATCATTCTGTTAACTGCATGCGAAAATATGCACGAATACAGAGTTGATAGTGAGTTTTCGGAATATATTCATCGTTTCGAAATACAGGCATCGAAATATGGCAGAAATATCGACATTGAAAAAGAAGGTTTAATAATGACATTTGCCAACCTGGATGATGATATCGCCGGCATTTGTTATTACGAAAAACCTATCAGAATAAAAATTGACAGCAATTTCTGGAACCGGACAAAATATTATGCGTCGACCGACTTAATGCGAGAAAATCTTATTTTTCATGAACTTGGCCATGGCTTTTTAAAACGGAGTCATACAAACGATTTTTTGGAAAACGGCGAATGGAAATCGATTATGTGTGGTGGAACAAAAATAAACGGCCATTCCTGGAATTTGAATTACAATGGAGTACGCCGCGATTATTATATTTCCGAACTTTTTAACGAAAGTACGAAAGCTCCTGCATTTATGTCGACAACATTAACTGCCGATACAACCGGCATGCAGACATTGATAAGTTTTGACTTCAACACGGGTAATATTGAAGATACAGGTTGGGAATTGATAACAAAAGCAAGTTACTCAATAAGCCGAGAAAGTGGTCAGTTAAAATTTACATCAGCCTATTCATCTCCCAGAGTGTTTCTACTTTCATTGCAATCCAGCCTATTCAATACTGCTCAGGATTTTGCTTTCGAAGCATATATCAGTGGGAATTCTGCGCTTGCATCAGATCAGTTTGGCTTAGCCACTTCTACCAGCACCAATATTGCTGATACTATTGAGTATTTTAAGATAAGTAACGAAAAGAAAATGTATCCGGGGAATTCGTCAGCCTATGGTTTTTACTGCGAACTGGACAAGCCCAAAATCATCAGAAACACATTTAACCACCTTAAAATCATGCGACTAAACGATATACTTTATTATTTCCTGAACAATGAATTTATGTATTGCACCGAAAGTATCACACATAGTTTTGGGCAATACATCGGCATAGTTGTACCCGGAAATTCAACTGTCTACGTAGACGAAATTCGTATATCGGTTCGCAATCAATCATCAAAAATAAAACGAATCCGCGCTAAAATTTCGGACACGAGTAAAATAATAACATTACCCAACAATAACTACCCCAATAAATAACTAAGGATGAGCAAAATAAACATATATCAGGTTTTAGTTCGCCATTTTGGTAACACACAAACCAACTGCAAGCCGAATGGTACTATTTACGAGAACGGATGTGGAAAAATGAACGATTTTACTTCCAAAGCATTATCGGAAATACGAAAAATGGGTTTTACACACATTTGGTATACAGGCCTTTTAGAACATGCCACTCAAACCGATTACAGCGCAGCAGGAATTTTGAATGATAATCCGGCCATTGTGAAGGGAATTGCAGGCTCACCCTATGCTGTAAAAGATTATTACGATATTGACCCGGATATTGCTGTTAATGTGACCGAAAGAATGATTGAATTCGAAAATCTGGTTACACGTACCCACAAAGCAGGTTTGAAGTTAATAATGGATTTTATACCCAACCATGTGGCACGACAGTACAAATCGGATGCAAAACCTGATGGTGTTATTGATTTGGGCGAAAACGACAATCCAGATTGGGCTTTTTCGCCTCTGAACAATTTTTATTATTGCCCCAACCAGGAATTTAATCCTCATTTTGATAAAAAAAATTACCAAGAATATCCGGCAAAAGCAACTGGTAACGATCAATTCACCGCTTCGCCGGGTATAAACGACTGGTACGAAACTATTAAGTTGAATTATGGCGTTAATTATGCAGAAGGAGGACAGAAACAGTTCGAGCCACTACCGGATACATGGCTTAAAATGTATGAAATACTACGGTTTTGGGCAGCAAAAAACGTAGATGGGTTTCGCTGCGATATGGCCGAAATGGTACCTGTAGAATTCTGGCATTGGGCTATTTCAAAACTAAAATCCGAATTTAGTTCGCTCATTTTTATTGCCGAGGTGTACAATCCGGCTGAATACCGGAACTATATTCATTTTGGTGGCTTCGATTATTTGTACGATAAGGTAGGTCTTTATGATAAACTTCGTGACATACTGACTCAAAACCATGCTGCAAGCGATATTACGCAATGTTGGCAAGCACTAAACGACATTAAAGAGCATATGCTGAACTTCCTCGAAAACCACGACGAACAACGCATTGCCTCCGACTTTTTTTGTGGGAATGCTGCCACTGCTTTTCCGGCCATGGTAGTAAGTGCCACACTATCAAAAGCCCCGGTAATGATTTACTCGGGTCAGGAATTAGGTGAGCGGGGTATGGACTCCGAAGGATTCAGCGGGTGCGATGGCAGAACTACAATATTCGACTATTGGGCAGTAGATACTGTTCAACGATGGTTTAACAAGGGGGAATTTGGTACAAAACACCTCACAACTGATGAAAAAAAGACTCGTGACTTTTACAAAAAACTACTGAATATTTGTGTAAACGAAAAAGCAATATCCGATGGTGACTTTTTCGACCTTGAGTATTGCAACTTCAACAATCCCGGTTTCAATACGCATCGCCATTATGCTTTTATGCGTAAAGCAGAAAACGAATACATTCTTATAATCGTGAATTTTGAAAAACATGATAGCCAAATTCAGCTAAAATTACCTGCCGAACTCTTTGCATATTTCAGCTTAACGGAAAACTCTGAAGTCGAAGTGGAGGATTTGTTGTATCCGAATCGAACGCCAAAAACCATTATGCTATCACCTGACGCACCATTAAAGCTGTCCGTAGAAGCCGGTTTCGCCTCTATTCTGAAGTTTAAGAACAACTAAATTTTTTCAAATGTATAAATATCCGAACATAATTATACGATAAAATGTTTGTATCCTGAAAATACTTCTAATTGTCATATTAAGATAGCTCATTATTAAAATATTGCACATTTTTTGTTCTTTTGAGCTATTTTTTCGAGATATGTCAAAAAAAAATGTATATCTTAGCATATAGTTTGGATATATAAGGTATAAAAATACAAATAAGTTGTAAGATAATGATCGTAAAATCAAAAATGAGAGGCTTTATCAGCCTAACCGCGCATCCGGTGGGATGTGAGTACAACGTACAAAAACAAATAACCTACGTTAAGAAAAAAGGGAAAATTGAAGGACCTAAACGTGTACTTGTAATTGGTGCATCTACCGGATTTGGATTAGCATCGCGCATAACAAGTGCTTTCGCAAATGGTGCAGCCACGCTTGGTGTATTTTTCGAAAAAGAACCGCAACCAGAAAAAACCGCATCGCCGGGTTGGTACAATACCGCAGCATTTACAAAAGCAGCTTTGGCCGAAGGTTTGTATGCAAAAAACATAAATGGCGACGCATTTTCCGACGAAATTAAACAAAAAACCATCGAAATCATTAAAACGGACCTTGGTCAGGTTGATATGATTGTTTATAGTCTGGCATCACCTGTTCGTACCAATCCACGTACAGGTATTACTCACCGTTCTACATTGAAACCAATAGGCCAGCCCTATTCCAACAAAACTGTTGATTTTCACAGCGGACATGTTTCCGACGTAAGTATTGAGCCAGCCACCGACGAGGATATTGCCAATACAGTGGCTGTGATGGGCGGCGAAGACTGGGCAATGTGGCTTGAAGCAATGAAATCAGCCGGTGTATTAGCCGAAGGGGTAATTACCATGGCTTATTCATACATCGGGCCTAAAGTAACCGAACCTATTTACCGTAAAGGCACCATAGGTCAGGCCAAAGACCATTTAGAAAAAACGGCCGGTGAACTGGATGCTCTTTTAGCGGATATTAAAGGGAAAGCTTATGTTTCAGTAAACAAAGCACTGGTAACACAAGCGAGTTCTGCTATTCCAATAATCCCTCTGTACATCAGTCTTTTATTTAAAATAATGAAAGAAAAAAAGATTCATGAAGGATGCATTGAACAAATTCAGCGACTTTATGCCACCAAATTATTCAAAGGAGGCGAAGTGCCAACAGACGAAAAGGGGCGCATACGTATTGACGACTGGGAAATGCGCGATGATGTACAGCAGGATATAGCTAAACTGTGGTCCGAGGCTACTACCGAAAGTCTGCATCAAATAGGCGACCTGA
>JBLIZK010000417.1:0-9228 GCA_048859825.1 Paludibacter sp. | reverse complement strand
AAAGCTGATCAAAGAAGCTTTGTGTCACCTTATCTTCCACTAAATCACAACCTTTGTCATATACAATTTTACTATCGGATATTTTTGTTTTGATACCATCCAAAATAGAAATGGTTCGTACAGGCGTTCCGTTGTAATTTCCCCAAAGCATAGGTTTGTCGTTGGCATTAGGGCCGATCACCGCAATTTTTTTAGCCGATTTGGAGAGCGGCAGTATGTCTTTTTTATTCTGAAGAAGCGTCATGGTTTCGCGCGCCATGTCCAACGCCAACTGACGGTGTTCGGCATTATTGAGCACCGATGCAGGTATTTGTGCCCAGGGCACAATGGCATCATCATCGAAATCACCTAATTCGAAACGTCCTTTAAGCACGCGCATCAGACTTTTGTCAATAGTTTCTTCCTTAATCAGACCTTTTTTAACCCCTTCGGGCAATGTTTTATACGGATAGTTTTCCCAAACACATTCCACATCGGTCCCGGCCAATACCGCTTTTGAAGCAGCGTGCACTTCGGTGGACGATACTTTGTGCGAAGTGAAAAAGTCGGTTACGGCACCACAATCGGAAACCACAATGTATTTAAAACCCCAGTCGTCGCGCAGGATTTGTTGCAAAAGACGCGTGTTGCCACAGCAAGGCTCATCGTCCAAACGCTGATACGCACACATTACCTGACGCACATCGGCATCCTGCACCAACGATTTAAAGGCCGGAAGGTAAGTCTCCCACAATTCGCGCGGATCCACATTGTTCAGGTTCAGTTCGTGGCGGCTCCATTCCGGTCCGGAATGAACGGCATAATGTTTGGCACAGGCCAATAATTTGCGGTATTTGGCATCATCAGGCCCCTGAAGACCTTTCACCACCTGAACTCCCATGCGTGAAGTCAGATAAGGGTCTTCACCGTAAGTTTCCTGTCCACGTCCCCAGCGAGGATCGCGGAAAATATTGACATTGGGTGTCCACACCGAAAGACTAAGGAATCGTTTGTTCTCGTTACCGCGTTTCAGCCAAAGATTATATTTTGCACGCGCCTCATCCGAAACGGCATTGTAAATCCGGTACAATAATTTATCGTTGAACGAAGCAGCCATCCCGATCGGTTCAGGAAAAACAGTCACGCTATCGTTGTTGGCAAATCCATGAAGTGCTTCGCTCCACCAGTTGAATTTTTTGATGCCCAAGCGTGGTATAGCATCCGACTGATCGCACATCAACGTGGCTTTTTCCTCCAACGTTAATCTGGATATAAGATCTTTTGCCCGTTCATCCGAATTCAGATTCGGATTCTGAAACGGATAGGTTTGTCCGTTGGCCACAAAAGCCAATAACAAAAACGGAAGAATCATCGTTCCTTTGATAACCGATATGAATGACGTTTTTCTCATTATGTTTAAAAAAATAATGACCCCTAACTCCCCAAAAAGGGAGATAGGAGTTATTTGAAGTAATAATTTATAATACTGGTTTCAGACTTGCAGCAAAACCGCCTCTGCGAAGCATTTTTATGTCAACAGACGAGCTCTTATCCACCACCAGATATTGGGTGGAGAGTTCTTTGTCGTGTTTGCCGTCGGTAATCAACGTAAGTTTGTATTTTACACCTTCGGTTAAAAAGCCGAAAGACAGTTTTATTCTTTTTTCGCGCATATTATTGGCACTTATTCCTCCTATGTACCAGTCGTTTCCTTTCTGACGGGCCATTGTAATATCCGTCCCGGGAGTTCCATCAAGCAATTTGATATTGTCCCACGCATTGGGCACATTTTTCAGAAAGGTTTTGGCCGCATCAGGTAAAGTGTAATATCCTTCAGGACGATCAGCAAAATGCTGCATACCCGATTCGAATAACACACTCAATGCCAGCTCATGACCATAAGAGGTAATGTGTGGAAATTGAGAATTAGTGAAAGTAACAGGCGTATAATCCATTGCGCCCACCACATTGCGGGTAAACGGCAAAATAGTGTTATGTTCCGGTGCAGTGGTGGTGAATTCCGGCCCATTATTGTACCATTCAGCTCCACGAACCCCTTCGTAAGTCATCAGGTTAGGATAAGTACGTGCCCAACCACGGGGAACCAAACAACCATGGAAATACACCATCATTTCAAATTTGGCGGCATCGTCCAGAATATCCAGATAATACTTAATCATGTCCTGCTTTTCACTTTCGAAAAAGTCGATTTTGACACCCACAACACCCAATTTTTTCAACTTGGTAAATTCTTCCACACGATTTTCATGTGTCAGCATTCTATCTTTAGGAGTGGAAGCCACCCAGGTATGATCGCCTCCGGAATTGTACCACATAAGTGGTTTAATCCCTTTTGAATGAATGTATTTCAGCGCATCTTCCAGTTTACCACCATCGGCCATGCTATCCCACTCCCAGTCGAGCAAAGTGTAAGGCCAGCCCATTTCAGCAGCCAAATCGGCAAAAGCGCAAACAGTTTTGTAGCTGCGGGTTCCGTGATTATCCGACCAGTAATTCCACGATGCTACACCGGGTTGAATCCAGTCGGTTTTAGCAATCACCGAAGGCGAGCTAACATCGTCCACCAAAGTAGATTCTACAATATCGGACAAAGCTCCTACAATAACCACGCGCCATGGCGATTTCCATGGCAGAGAAATACTGGGTAACACTTCTCCTTTTCCACGTCCGTTCCAGTGATCAGGGAACATAACTTTATAGTTGGTTTTGTCGGCCGTGTTCGAAAGTTTCGTTCCACAATAATTTCTATCCAAATCAGCTTCGTGAATCAAAAACCAACAATCTTTCTCCGGTGTGTTGAAAAGTGCCGGATAGCCCCAGTCCTGTTGTACTTTTCCATCCACCATGGTAGAATAAAGACCTTCGTTGGCCGGATTAAATTTCTCCATCCAGCGTTTGGTACTGTCAGGAACAGCATAAGCTGTAAGTTCATCTTTTACCACAAACGACCCCGATTTTTCAGGAAATTCGTAACGGAAAGCCACTCCATCGTTGTACGCTCTGAGGATAAGATTCAATTTGGCTTTTGACGGTGTTTCGAAAGCAATGGTTATTTCGTTAGCAGAATTGGTACAATGCGAACGCTTACCATGTATCGAGGTGTAATCTTCGCGAATGGATACCGGTTTGCCTACCTTTATCAATTTCAGCTCTTTAGAGAAATCCTGATCCGAACGTACAAGTCCTAATGTAATTTTTGGGACAACTTCTGTAGTTTTTGAATGAGCTGAATACTTTATTGTCAGAAACCACTGACCAGCATTCTGCCCATTTTGAGTATTAAAAAGTTCAATAGAATTCTTATGATTAGGTGAAATCAGAACCGTTTTCTGTGATAATGCAGAAAATACACTCAGATAGATAAAGCCAATAAAAAATATTCTAAATCTCATTTAGAGCTAGTTATTAATAAATTCAAATTACCTTTTCAAACAATCCAGAAAAAAATCCGTCATCAACTTTAGATTAGCATCTACATGTACACCCGGTCCGTGCTGACCGTTGGGTACAAGATAAAACTGACTTTTCACTCCGGCTTTCTGAAGAGCATCAAAAAGTAATTCGCTTTGGCAATGTGGAACGACACGATCTTTATCTCCATGAAAAATTAAAAATGGAGGATCAGACGGATCAACATAAGTAATAGGGCTTGCCAATAAACATTTCTCTTTATTTTCCTGAATTGGGCCACCGATGTAAGCTGAGGCTGGCGAGTTGGCAGCGTTGTGTATAAAATCGGTTCCACCACACGAGTCCATTACAAGCATGTTAGTAGGGCCAAACCAATCGACAACAGCATCAACCGAACTGCTGTATTGAGTGTATGGGCCTACATTTCCTTCGATGTCCACAAAAGCTTTCCCTAGTGTTTGTTGCTTCACATTGCGCGATGTGCCCGCCATTGCCGCCATATTTCCACCCGATGAGCTACCTGAAACACCAATAAAACCGGTATCGAATTTATATTTATCAGCATTGGCTCTCACAAATCGTATAGCAGCTTTAATATCGTTGACCGGTGCAGGGAATTTCGCATCCATACTTGAACGATGGTTGGGCATCACTACCGCAAAGCCGGCATCGAGCAGTGCTTTTCCAACAGTGTTCAAATCAGCTCCTTTTGACCGATTAGAGAACCATGCACTACCGTAAATATAAACTACTACCGGATATGCTTTCTTTTCCAACTTCGGAAGATAGATATCAAGTTTATGATAAACAGCCGAATCTGAAGCGTAATTCACATCCTTCCAACATTGTGAATACTCCTGGGAGAAAATATTCAGCGAATTAATCACCAACAATAGCAAAGCAAGCTTTTTCATAATTTATGTATTTTATTTTTGAAACAACAAAGGTGCTAATTCACGTAAACTACGTCTCCACGTCAAAAATTCGTGTGCTGTATTTTCGGAAACAAATGAAACGGCATTTATGCTGGCAGCCTTTAGTTCGTCAGCTGCTTTCTTTACTCTGTCGGGATTCTCGCGACTACCACAGCTCAGAAAAATCAACTTAAGTTTTGATTTGTCTTTAATGTCTGATGGAGCATAGGTACCCCCACTCAAGAGAGCATAGTGTGAAAACACATCAGGTCGAGCCAGCGTAATTGTTTTGGTTTCCATCCCACCCATTGATAAACCAGCCATTGCCCTATTCTCCTGATTTGCTTTTGTCCTGAAATGAGTATCCACATAGGGAATAAGCTCGTCGAGCAAAACAGTTTGGAAGTGTTCAATTTTGAAATCAGCCATTCTACCCCATTTGGTTTCATTTGTCATGCCATATGTCATCACTATTATAAATGGTTTAATTTTGCCATCAGCTATAAGGTTATCCATTATCAAATGTGCACAACCCTGATTCGTCCAGGCAGTTTCGTCTTCGCCCCATCCGTGTTGAAGATAGAGAACCGGGTAACGTTCCTTTGTACTTTTATCGTAACCCGGAGGTGTATATACAAAAGCTCTGCGTGAAGTATTTGTACTTTTCGAAGGAAATAACACCTGACTTACATGTCCATGAGGAACATCTTTCAGGGCGTAAAAATCTTTATCAGTGGCAGGAATTTCAATACCACTCTCCCAACGGCACGAACCAAAGTAGTTTTTTGCTCCAGGGTCGTTGAATGTACCACCATCCACAGTAAGATGATAATAATGGAACCCTTCGTCCATGGGACCTTCGGTTGTCCCCACCCAGGTACCATCTTCGGCTTTGGCGAGGACAGTACCTCCACGACCACCCAAGCCAAGGCTCACCGACACACTTTGAGCGTTCGGAGCCACTACTTTAAAACGGGCATAACCCTGTGAGTTTACCTGAGGATATTGCTGCCCGGGCTGATTTAATACTGATGGTGTGAAGTCCTCCTTAATTTCCTGAGCCGAAACGATGGCAGTTACCATCGTAAATGCCATTAAAATGGTTGAAATCTTTTTAAACATGGTAATAGATTTATTAATGAGAAGTAAGTTATTGATGTGAAATTACAATTTTTTGATTATCGATAATATACACTCCGTTTTTTAATGTAGTAACAGCCTCATTTCTTTTCACTTGTTTTTTCAACAGCTTTCCGAGTACAGAATATACATCCACCAAGTCATCTCCTGATTTATCTGCTGAATGAATCGATAATCCGGTCGTTTCTTCCGAAGCATCTGCTTTGTTGGTAACGTAGACATTATCAACCACTAAATCGCCACCAGCCGACCAAAATCGAACTGCCGTAATGTGTGCTGGTGATATAACCGTACCATTATCGGTAGTAATATTCTTCAAGTCAATAATAAGTTGTTTCGTACCCTCCCATTTGTATTCTCTTGATTCGGTAGTTCCATTTTTTACTTTTATGTGCGTACCCCAGGGATAATTAAAGGTGCCAAACTTAAACACCAAGTACCTATAGTCGGATAAATCGATACCATTTGCAAAACTCCATCCTGCTTGTCCCCATTGAGAGATATGCAATGTATGAGTCAAATTATCAAAGGTATTAACACCAAACATGGTCAGGTTCATTGCTTCGGAAAGTAAGAGGAAATACGATGTTTTTACCGGAATTGTTTTTTCAAGGCCACCATAACGAATGGTTATCGATGCAGTGCCGGGTTTTTTAGTACTTATTCTTCCGGGCGATGCTACTGCAATACTGTTATCGCTACTTTGATAAGTTGCTTTTGCACTAACATAATCGCTAGTACCATCAGTAAACGATGCTTTTACTAACACATAGGAATCACTTCCAACAGATAATTGAAGAGGGACATTGGTATTGATAGCCTGCAGATCAGGACCTAAAACTTCCAGATTACTTATTGTGCGAGGGCGAGGACTAACATACTCCTTAAACCAATGATAGATTGGCCAGGGGCAAGCCTCAGGATCGTTCAGGAAAGTATATGAAAGTCCAGCTGCAGGAGCTTCATCTTTAAAATCGGCCAACTTAGCAGCATCTGTAAAAAGTAACCAACTTACATTTTCCGAGTTGTCGATGATGTATTTAAAATTTGCACCAAAGCCTGTACCACCCACAAAACTGGTTGTACTTTTTCCCCACGATGCATTGTATTGCTCAGGAGCCCAATCCATTTCGGTAACCATAATTGGAGCCCAGTCGGCTACTGGCTTAATTGAACTATCCCATTCGCGTTGAAAAGACAAATAACCGTTTGAGCTACCAAACCATCCCGGATATAAGTGAATTGCATATCCAATATTGGTCCCTTGCACAGGATATTTTGTAAATCCGGCATACGACGACTGATAACCTAAACCAGGCACCCATAAAATATTATTCGCTCCGTTATTTCTGATTACGTCGACAATGGATTGCATGTATTTTTGTAGGTTTTCAAATTTCGCATCGCCATTCGACCCATAGGTACCATCGGTTCCAAGTATTTGAATAGGCTCATTGCCTAATTCGAACATGATATTGGGATGGTTTTTAAGGGTAGGATGGTTACTTACAATATTCCAAACTGCTTTCAGATATTGATTATACACATCGTTATTTGAAATTTTTTCGGGAAAAACTCCGGGAGGGCGCATTACAACATACAACCCTTTTGACACGCAGTAGGTAGCCATCGGCACAAATACTTCGTCAAGATATTGACGAAAACGAGTTTCGCTAAAACACTCTTCGCCTTCGTAACGTCCCTGACAGCCGGGTATATTACTCCAATACGGATCCATATGTAATCGCATAAAATTCACCTCCCAACCGGCCTGTAGAATTTTATCAATTAAATTTTTATTGTAAGTCAAGCATCCACTGACATTGTAATTATTCCAGCCAAAACTATTAAAGAAAGGACTGTATGTTTGCGCAAAACCCCGCAAATTCATTTTGTTCCCATTTGAGTCTTTGAGGTACCTACCGTCTATGTGCAATGCTGGTAAAGTGGCATTTGCATTCAAATGAATGCAAATAAAGAAGCTAAAAATAAAAAGGAATGTATTGGTATGTTTTTTCATCGTTATTTTGAAGGACTATTTGAGTATTTTTCAAGATCAGCGTTTGTTACTGTTTTAAACAATAGTTGCGAAAACATAAACAGATTTTGTTTCCAAACCTTAAAGTCGTGAAAACCATCAGGGATTACCTGATACCCATGAGGTATCTGATTGCTTTGCATAAAATCATGTGTACGCGTGCTAAAAGGTATTAGTCCATCTTTATCGCCACACGAAATCCAAAGTAGTTTTAGTTGAGTTTTTGCCTTTTCAACATCCGGCACTAACTCAGTTGGAGTTTTCGTATTTGGAGCCGACGAAAAGCCACCCACCCAGGCAAATGTATTCAGGTTGCCCAATCCAAAGTTTAGCGACTGTCCGCCACCCATCGAAAGTCCTGCCAAAGCACGGTTTTCACGATCTTTCAGTACCGAGAAATTTTGTTCCACATAAGGAATTAAGTCGTTGAGCAAATCCTTTTCAAAAGTAGCAAATGCCTGCACTTTGGGCGCTTCCATTATATTCCCTACTGCACGGTCGTCTTTCATGGCTCTACCGTTGGGTAACACAACAATCATAGGTTCAATCCTATTTTTTGCATACAAATTGTCAAGAATTACATTGGGTTTGCCCTGTACGAACCATTCTTTTTCGTCGCCTCCAATGCCATGTAGCAGGTACAATACCGGATATTTCTTAGCAGATGAATATCCGGGTGGAGTATAAACAAGTGCCTTACGGGTGCTACCAACGGTAGTTGATTGATAGTGAATTGTATCAATTTTACCATGAGGAATACTTGTGTTTTCGATGTCGAAATCGGCTGGTATGGTGCTGAAAATTTTGGTATTGGAATAAGTAACCGCAGTTGTTGGTGACGGAGACAGTTGTGCCAATGCCAAATGCGAGATAAGGGCACATGCAAAAAGTACGTTGAGTTTCATTTTGTCAGACTTGCCAGTGATTAATAATAAATATCAGATTTTTTAGATACAACAAGCAAACTCGTTTATTGAATACCCCAGACAGTAAGCAGTTGAGCAGCATAACGCTTACCAAGCTCTCTGTAACCGGCGGCACTAAAATGAAGTCGGTCGGCAACACCCTCACATCCCATAGAGGGAACAATATAACTGTTTGGAATAGTCTGTGGCAAAGTAGCGATAATAGCATTCATCGATGCACAGGCTCCATTTTGGTCGGTGTTTACAACTTCGCCAGCCAACAGAGGCACTTTTGTAGGATCGAGGTTTAAATCCTTCATTAAGTTATCGTACACCTTCTTCACTTTGGCGGGCCACTCCTTGTCACCTGTGTTCGACTCACCCTGATGCAAAAGTATCCCTTTGATTACACCTGATTTTTGGGCAATTTTTGCCATTTCCACTAAACGTGCATACGGATTATCATCGTAACTTTTTACCATATTCTTCAACCAGTCGGGCGAGCTTGCAATATACGATTGGCAATTGTCTTTGTCGAACAATTCAATTTTGCAACCACCTATAGACACATTGATAATTCCGACACTGGCATGTTGAGGTAACCTAGTCAGCAACGTACGTCCAAAGTAATCGGCAGGTGTAAGTCCCGTATTGCAGCGACACAAAGGAGGTTTAGCAGTGTACCAATTCCCTTTCTGACGACCTGTGTCGGCACAATCAACCGCCGCAAGCACCTTAAATCGAGCATCAATGTTCAATGTGTCTTCCGCTTCGAAACGGGCATTCCCTTCCATATTCGATTGCCCAAGACAGAGAAAAA
>JBLIZK010000416.1:0-5541 GCA_048859825.1 Paludibacter sp. | reverse complement strand
AATCAGGCCAAGATACATGCCATCGCAATACTGTAGAATTTTGATTGTGAGCTTTCGCTGCGTGAAGTTAAAATTACTGGTTTTTCTGTGCCCTGAAGTAAACCGGCCATTTCGGCTCCAGCAAAAACCATAAGACCTTTGTAAAATGGGTTTGCACTTTCAAAATTTGGAAAAATCAGTATGTCGGCATCGCCTAAAACGGGCGTATTTACATTTTTAATGCTTCCTCTTTCTTTGTCGAGTGCTAAAAATACATCTATGGGTCCGTCAATAATTACATCGCCAAACTCACCTTTGCGCCATTCGTCCATTATACAGGCGTAATCCTGCATGTATTGAATTTTTGGGTTTAGCTTTTCAGTTGCATGTATCAGGGCTATTTTGGGCTTGAAAATACCAAATTTTTCGGCAGTTTTTATTGAGTAGCGAATTATCTCGCGTCGTTGTTCAAGCGATGGAGATGGAATTACGGCAGGGTCGGAAAAAAATACAAGTTTATGATACAGTGGAATTTCAAGTGCAGCGCTGAACGATAGAATATTTCCGTGAGGTACAAGTCCTTTTTCTTTATCAAGAATTGCACGTAAAAGCACATCAGTGTTCACCAGCCCTTTCATTAAAATATCGGCTTCGCCGGATTTAACCATGCGTACCGCTTCGAGTGTGGCATGAGTGGAGTCGGGGATGTCAATTATATGAATGTGCGACGATGGTTTTTTATCGAACAGCGCCGGCGATTCGATGGCGGCCACGTCGCCCAATAAGTAGGCTTCCACAAAACCCATGTCGACAGCCTTCAGAATTGCAATGAGTGTATGCGAGTCGGTTGCATTGGCTACAGCAATTCTTTTCCGGATACTAACACTTTGTAAGTGGTTGGTTAAGTCTTTAAACGAAGTAATTGTACTCATATAATTCGATCATTGGTTTGCAAATGTATGTATAAACTACTGTAAAAGCAAACATTGTTTGTGGCTTTAACTGTTTGAAAATGTATAATTTATGACTGGTGTTGTGGCCTCTTTCAGGTTGAATTATTTTTAAAGTGCAAAATAACACTCTGTTTGGTAATGGCTCAATATTAATTGAAATTGTTACTATATGTTGGTGCGTATTTGTCCGGAATTAACCAGTCGGGTTTTAATTTTAACAAAATTCAGGATTTGGTCTTTTATCAAGCTAAATATTCTTTGTATCTTTGGTGGCTTTTTGCGTATTAAGGTCGTTAAAAAAGCGTAGAATGTGTAATATCAGATATTAACAATAAATTATTTTATGAAAAACTACAAATTGCTGAACAATGTTTTTGGCTGGATCGCTTTTGCCATAGCAGCTGTTACTTATTTGTCGACTATGGAGCCTACTGCCAGTTTCTGGGATTGCGGCGAGTTTATTGCAGCAGCCTATAAATTAGATGTAGGCCATCCACCCGGGGCACCGTTTTTTATGTTAACAGCCCGCTTTTTCACCTTGTTTGCATCAGACCCAAGTCAGGTAGCTTTGATGGTAAACTCACTGTCGGCATTGTTTAGTGCATTTACTATTCTGTTTTTATTCTGGACAATTACTCATTTAGCCCGTAAAATTGTAGCAAAGGATGAAAATGATTATACACCTGCCAATATAATCGGTATAATCGGATCCGGATTAGTAGGGGCGCTGGCATATACCTTTTCCGATACATTTTGGTTCTCGGCCGTTGAAGGTGAAGTGTATGCTTATTCTTCGTTATTTACAGCGGTTGTTTTCTGGGCTATTCTTAAATGGGAGCGTGTGGCTGATAAAGAAGGTTCGGACAGATGGTTAATTTTTATTGCCTACCTGATGGGGCTTTCAATTGGTGTTCACCTTTTGAATCTTTTAGCAATACCGGCCATTGTTTTAGTATATTATTTCCGTAATTATACACCATCTACCAAAGGAGTTATTTCTGCAATGCTGGTTTCGGCTGTTGTGTTAGCAGTTGTACTTTATGGTATCATTCCCGGTTTTATTGAAGTGGCCAGTTGGTTCGAGTTGTTTTTCGTAAACAGTTTAGGTATGCCTTTCAATTCCGGTTTATATGTTTACATTATTAGCACAGTTGCTGTGTTGGCATGGGCTATGTACGAGTCGTATCATTTTAAAAACTATGTACGTACCGCAGTCTCAAGCTTGTTAGCCATCACTTTGGTAGGTATTCCGTTTTTTGGTTCACATGTTATACTCGGAATTGTTTTAATAGCTGTTCTTGCAGCTGTGTTTTTCTACAAAAAAGAGTGGATTAGCTCGCGTTGGTTAAATACAGCATTGACCATGATTACGGTTGTATTAATCGGATATTCATCGTATACCATCATTGTAATACGCTCGGCAGCAAATCCACCCATGGACCAAAACTCGCCGGACAACGTGTTTGCACTGAAATATTATTTAAATCGTGAGCAGTATGGTGACCGTCCGTTGTTATACGGCGCGGTTTACAATGCGCCTGTGAAATTAAGAGTTGAAGGAAATAGCTGTATCCCTGAGGAAAAAACCGGAGAAGCTCAATACACTCCAAAACCAAAGAATTCACCTTCGGATAAAGATGAATATCTGAAAACAGGTTATAAGACCGATTATATAATGGACGAACGTTTTAACATGTTGTTCCCACGCATGTACAGCACTGTTCCCGACCATATAGAAGCTTACAAACAATGGGGTAATGTAACCGGAAATCCTATTACATTTGACTATTGCGGACAACAAAAAACGGAAGTGAAACCTACTTTTGGTGAAAATCTTCGCTTTTTCTTTGATTATCAGGTGCGACATATGTATTTGCGTTACTTTTTGTGGAACTTTTCCGGTCGACAAAACGATATACAGGGCCATGGCGAAATTGATAGAGGAAACTGGATTACCGGATTCAATTTTATTGATAAATATCTGGTAGGCGACCAAACAAACCTGCCTAAGGAAATGGCTGAAAATAAAGGACATAATAAATATTATATGTTACCTCTGTTTTTAGGGTTATTAGGTATAGTTTTCCAATTTTATGGAGGCAAAGAAGGTCGACATGGTTTTTGGGTTACTTTTCTGTTGTTCTTATTAACCGGTTTAGCCATTGTAGTTTATTTGAATCAAACTCCATATCAACCACGCGAGCGTGATTATGCTTATGCAGGTTCGTTTTATGCGTTTACCATATGGATAGGTTTGGGCGTTTTAGCCATAATAAAAGCCATTGATAAGTATATACCAAAAACTGTAGCTGCTACAATCGTTAGTTTGGCTGCGCTTTGTGTTCCTGCTTTAATGGCATCCGAAAACTGGGACGATCACAACAGAAACAATCGTTTTGTGGCACGTGATTTTGGTCAAAACTATCTTTTGTCAATAAAACCCAATGCCATCATTTTTACAAATGGCGATAACGATACTTTCCCTCTTTGGTACAACCAGGAAGTTGAAGGTAAACGTACTGATGTTAGAGTTTGTAACTTAAGCTACTTGCAAACCGATTGGTATATCGACCAAATGAAGCGTGGTGCATACGAATCGGCTCCGCTACCAATTTCGTGGACTCAGGCCGAATATGTGTCGGGCAAAAATGAAGTAGTATGGATTGAAGATCAGATTAAAGAGGCGTTGAATATTAACGATGCATTTAATTTCCTTCTGAAACGTGGTGAGTTTAAAGATGTGGAAGGAGATGGTTATATCCCGACTAAAAAACTGTTTTTACCGGTTGATGCAGCTCAGGTAGTTAAAAGCGGAACTTTGAAACCGGAACGTGCTTCGGAAATTTTACCACAGCTCGATATTGACCTTACACAGCGTCGTTTGACAAAAAGTGAACTTATGATTCTGGAAATGTTGCGTACAAATAACTGGAAACGACCAATGTACTTTGCTGTAACGGTTGGTGATAGCTATTATCTTGGACTGAACGACCACTTTGAGCTTACTGGTTTAGCATATCAGATACTACCTGTTGGCGTAAAAGGAAGTGGTTCGGGAGTTAATACCGGCGAAATGTACGATAACATGATCAATAAATTCCGTTATGGCAATGTTAGCGACCCGAACGTGTATATTGATGAAAATACCATGCGTATGTGTCGTACACATCGTATGATGTTTGCTCAGTTGGCCGGAGCACTCTACAATCAGGGCGATTCTGTAAAAACATTGAAAACATTGGATTTTGCCGAAAAAGTTATTCCGGGTACAACAGTGTCGCACGATTATGTTTCCATTTCAATGGCCGAGTTGTATTACAAGTTAGGCGAAGTTCAAAAAGGAAATGCCATTATGGACAATGTGGCTGGCAGTGCAGTAGAGTACCTAAACTGGTACAATACGCTTACCCGCTCACAAAAGGCAAGTGTTGCAAACCGTATCAATCATAATTTAGCGGTACTTAATCAGGTATTAAGAGTGTGCGATCAGGAAAAACAGCGTAGTATTCTGGATAAATACCTGCCTGTTTTCATGAGGTATACTCAAAATGGTGATATGTAATGAGTTTGCAGTTTCCCCGTTTTTTACGCTTTCTTTTTAGTAAATCATTAATATGGCGAGTGCCTTCGTCGTCAAAAGTTATTTATTTGACTTTTGACGATGGGCCGGTGCCCGAAATTACACCTCAGGTATTGGATATACTTGATAGATATGGATGGAAGGCTACATTTTTTTGTGTTGGTAATAATGTGCAAAAATATCCCGGGCTTTTCGACGAGGTGAAAAGCAGAGGTCATGTGGTGGCTAATCACACTTTCGATCACCTGAGGGGATTCTGGACAAACAGCGACCATTATCTGAACAATATTCGAAAGGCTGCCGAGTATATTGAAAGTGATTTATTCCGGCCTCCACACGGACAAATTACCGGCAAACAAATACGGAAACTTCGAAAGGAGTTTCGGATAATAATGTGGGATGTAATAACATACGATTACGATAGAAACCTCAGCCCTGAACAGGTTTTGCGTAATGTAACCGACAATCACAGGAAAGGCTCAATTGTAGTGTTTCACGACTCTATAAAAGCGGGACCTAACGTTTTGGAGGTGTTGCCTAAGGCTATTGAGTTTTGGATGTCGAAGGGATATACCTGGAATACGCTTTAGATGTAAACCGGTAAGTTCAATGCTAACATTAAATAACCATGAAAGAATCTTTGTTACATTTTGTTTGGCAATATCGTCTGTTTTCAACTATAAATTTGACAACAAGCGACGGTGAAGAACTGGAAGTTATTGATGTAGGGATTTTAAACCGTGATGAGGGGCCTGATTTCTTCAATGCGAAAATAAAAATTGGAGGTACGGTGTGGGCCGGCAATGTTGAAATACATGTTAAGGCCAGCGATTGGAACAAACATCAACACAAAGATAATCCGCAGTACGATAGTATTATACTGCATGTAGTGGAACAGAATGATGCCGATATTTACAGAACAAATACTGAAAAGATTCCGTGTTTGACTCTTAACATCCCTCAGCGAATTAAAGAGCAATACAAAGAGCTAATAGAAAACAAAAAGTGGATAGATCGGAAGAGCACACG
>JBLIZK010000415.1:0-4700 GCA_048859825.1 Paludibacter sp. | reverse complement strand
TTTTTTTTGCTTGTATTCATCACTTATTTTTATATATTTACAATCAAAACACTTTTAGGACTTGTCTGAGGGGGTAACTGTCTGAAATATAATACTGTAATGATATGGGTAAAAAAAAGAATTTTGTGCTCGACACCAATGTAATACTACACGATTACAAATGTATCTGGAACTTTGAGGAAAATGACATTTACATACCAATAGTTGTATTGGAAGAACTCGACAGATTTAAAAAAGGAAACGAACAAATAAATTACAATGCGCGCGAGTTTGCCCGTGAACTCGATTTAGTTGCCAACGAATCTCTTTTTAGTAAGGGGGCAGATTTAGGAAAAGGAAAAGGGCGGCTTTTTGTACTTACCGGAAGCGAATATCCCGATATCATTTCGCACTCTTTTGTGGAGCATACTCCTGACCATCGGATATTGGCAGCTACATGGATTCTGAGGGAGCAAAAGAAAAACACCAAAACTATTCTTGTTACCAAAGATATTAATTTGCGCATGAAGGCTCTATCGCTAGGGTTGGATGCCGAGGATTATATAAACGACAAGGTTACGAATTTTAATGTATTTGAGAAAAATCACGAAACTTATACAAATGTGCCTACCGAACTTATCGATAAAATGTATGGAGCAGAGGGAAGCATTGCTTTGGATGAACTGGATTTTTCGGCCGATATTGAACCTCAGGACTGCTTTGTATTAAAGAGCAATCGATCCAGTGTGTTAGCACGATATAATCCGTTTACGGGGGTGGTAAAGAGGGTCGAGAAAGAGCGTTGTTTCGGGATAGAACCCCGTAATGCCGAACAAGCTTTTGCCCTGAATGTATTGCTCGATGATGATATCAAGCTGGTTGCACTTACCGGTAAGTCAGGTACAGGAAAAACCCTTTTGGCACTTGCAGCCGCACTGCATAAAAACGAAAGTTACAAGCAAATTTTGCTTGCCCGCCCAATTGTTGCTTTATCAAACAAAGACTTAGGCTATTTGCCTGGCGACGAAAAGAAGAAAATAGAGCCCTATATGCAACCTTTGATTGATAACCTGAACGTAATAAAGCACAATTTCTCGTATCAGGGAAAAGAAATTCGCCAGATTGAGGAGATGCAACGTAATCAGCAGCTTGTAATCGAAGCATTGGCGTACATAAGAGGTCGCAGTCTTTCTGATACTTATTTTATTGTTGATGAAGCTCAGAATTTAACGCCGCACGAAATTAAAACCATTATTACTAGGGCTGGCGAGGGAACCAAAATTGTGTTTACAGGCGATATTCAACAGATAGATTCTCCTTATCTGGATATGTATTCAAATGGTTTGGTATACATGATAGACCGCATGCGGGGGCAAAACCTTTTTGCCCATATAAACCTTATGAAAGGGGAGCGCAGTTTGTTATCGGATTTAGCCAGTAGTTTGCTGTAAAAATAAAGGGATTGAAAGCTGCTTTCAATCCCTTTATTTTTTATTTTACTGTAATAAACGGCAACTGACCTCCACTGAAATACTGTGGCATTTTACCATCCCATTTATTGATAGCCATTTCCTGCAATACCATATCCGAAAGCGAAGCTTGTTTCACTTTTTGAGCTTCGGCTTCCAGTTTCATGCGTTCCAGTGTAAATTTTGCAGTAAGGGCACCTTGTTCAGCCACTTTTTTATCTTCAATGGCTTTGTTAAATTCGTCGCTAAAATCATGATTTGTAATAAGTAAGCTCTTTACAGTTATGCCATTTCCGGCAATCTGATTTGAGAATGCGGTATTAATGCGGTTCGATATTTCAGCTCTTTTTTCAACAAATGCTTCGATGGGGTATTCTGCAATAACAGCATTTATTTTTTCGGATAAAGTTGGACGCAAAAGAGTGTTCTCGATATCCAGTCCGTATGTTTGAAAAACTTTACCCACTTTTGTTGGGTCCAGAGAATATACCAAACTGATTTCAACATCAATTGTTTGTATATCGCTCGACGATACTTCGGTTTTAATGGAAAGTTTATTGTCGCGAATTGACATTTTCTTAATTGCATCTGTAAAGGGCATTTTCATGTTTAACCCTTCGGAAGCAACTCCCTGAAGCTTCCCGAAGCGAAGGATTACAGCTCTTTCGCCGGTATCGACTGTGTAAAATGTAGTTGCCGAAACGATAATTAGTATAAGTACTACCAATCCGATAATAATGTAATTCCAATAATTTGTTTTCATATGTTCTTTATTTTGTTTTTTAAAAGTTATTTTTTTGAATAAAATAAACACGAACTATTGTTATAAATTTGCCAGAAAGCAGTTATACTGTGGGTTATAATTGTGTTATTTCCAGTTTTATTTCATCGTTTTGAGCCACATTTTCAAGAAACTCTTTAAAAAGTGAATAGTCAGCTGCACTATGTTGTCCTTTTTTGAGTTTAAAAGTTCTGCAATATAGTATTTTTTTTCCGGAAATTTTAGTTTCGGCTGTATATTCTCCAAACTGATTTGTAATTCTATATGCTGATGGGGTGTAGTTAACGGATTGTTTATTAGTTAGATAATATTCTATTGTGTCTTTTTCCATATAATCACGCCGAATGCTCATGGGTGTTTTTCTGTTGTGTACATTTTCAGGAATATTTCGGTATTTATTCATCAAATTGAGTGTTAATAAAAATGTTTTTTCATTTAACTTCATAGCAATGTTATTTATATCTAACGCTAAATTTTCAGTGAATACAGGTGTTGCCGATAACTGCTCCTTTAGTTCAAACGAATTCAGCTGAAATGCAGGTATCTGAATCTTGTTGGTTATTAAACGTTTTTTCTCTTCATCGTTTTTAGTGTTAATATAATGCATGTTGCTGTATGTCAGCCCAATGTATTTTGTGGTAACACTTCCTGTTGCAAAATTATCATCAGTAAGTTTTACAATTACATTGCGACAAATACAGTTTTCATTTTCAGAATATATTCGGGTACGCACGATTTTACTATTTTGGTTATCTACCAATAATGCCCATCTGTCATCGGTAAAGTCTCCATTAAATCCGCAAGGCATCATTTGGTCAGTTGCTTCGAGCCATATTGTATCTGCACCGTTGGGCACACATACAATGGCATGATTAAACTGGCTGGATACAAAGCAGGTGTCAATTTCTGATGCGTTTGCTCCCGCTTTGATCAATACATAATGCGATTTTATACCGGCAGCATCTAATAAAGTTACCATGTAATTTGAAAGCGCTTTACAATCGCCATAGGAGTACTTATCCACCACATCGGCTCCAAAAGGTTGCCACCCCCCAATGCCAATCTGTATACTCACGTAACGTGTTTTTTGCTGCATAAATTCGTACACAGCCTTTGTTTTTTCCAAAACTGAAGTTTTATTGGCACATAGTTCTTTGATTTTATTTTTGGTAGCTTCAGGTAATTCCCGTTTGTCGGAAGCAAGGTCGGCACTCCATTTGCCGAAGTTTTTCCAGCTTTTTACATCTCCCTTTGTTCCTTCGAGTCCAAATTGCTCCGGCACAAGCATTAGCCGTGGTCTGACGGTGCCAATTTCGGAGGTATATGGTTCGGAAGTAAAAGCAGGGATATTTGATATTTCCCAATTGTATATTTTTGAGTTTCCATTGGTTACTATCTGACATTTTACCGGAATGTTTAACTCTTTGTACTGTAATTTTAAATCGGAAGGAGCTGTTACTTTGTATATCACTTTTTCGTACGAAGTGTTTGGCATATACAGATACAAGTCAGGTAAAAACAGTGATTGTTTCAGGTCCATATTGTATTCGTACTTCACAGTCATCGGGAATGTGAGGTAGCGGGGATCAATAAATTTCACTCTGTTTTGGTCGTAAAGCGAATAACCCATATTACTATAATCTTTTACATCATCGTAACCTAATGTTCTGATTTTTTTACCATTACTATCGAAAACATTTCCTTTTACACTTGTAATTTTTGATATAGGACTGTACGACTCTAAAAAATTGACATTGTTTTCGCCATTTTTGTTTAAAATGGTTCTCACTTCTTCCACTCTTACTGATACATCGCTGGCGGATTTAATTTCGATATCGTACTGAAGTAGCCTGAATACTGTATGAGCGTTGGATTTTAAAGCTCCTGGTATTTCAGTTACTGTGTATAATTCTTTCTGAGCATTACTTGTAAAAGCAACTGAAATCAGAAACACAATGATGTTAAAAAGTTTTTTCATGGTTAAATGGTTTTCTTTAGTACAATCATTTCCGATTGTTTTTTAACAGCCTCATCGAAAAATGTTTTTAAATCGAGGTATTCGTTTTGCAGGTAGATAGGTTTTGTAATTGTGAATCGGTAAGTTAGTGTGATTTCGCTTCCGTTTATGGCAGAATTTACCGCTATGACTGCACTTTTATCGGGTAGCCCGAACCGTATATTGTTTACAGTGCTTTCCACTGTGTAGCCATCGGGAATTGTCAGCGATAAAGTGTATTTTTTATCAATTGGTGTTATAAAATCAATAGGGTAAAGTCGTTCATTTGATTTGAAGGGATTTTCGATTAAGCGTTCGGTAAGGTACGGATTAATATACATCTTGTCACCCGACAGCATAACCCGATTTTTAAAAGTTATCGTGAAAGCCTCGCTAAAGTTTGCTGTTAATGAATCCAGACCTTTATTTTCGTACGAATCAATTGAAAGACCGGGGTATTCACTCTCTATACTCT
>JBLIZK010000414.1:0-7503 GCA_048859825.1 Paludibacter sp. | reverse complement strand
AATAAACCCATTTTTATCTTCAATAAATATGATTAAATGAACTTCTCGTCGAAATTAACTGTAGCGTCGTTCACATACTGACGTATGTTTTGTTCGTCTTTTAATTTGCAGATTAATAATACATTATCCGATTCGGCTACGATGTAACCGTCCAGGTCCTGAATCACAGCCAAACGGTTTTCGGGCAACGCTATAATGTTGTTTTTGCTGTTGTAAATCATGCTGTCGCACTTTAGAGTAACGTTGGCATTTTCATCCTTTGGCGACATTTCGTAGAGTGAGCCCCAAGTGCCTAAGTCGGTCCAGCCAAAGTCTGAGCAAAGCACAAATACATTGTCTGATTTTTCCATTATGCCATAGTCAATTGATATATTGGGGCAGGTTGGATATATCTCGTCGATGAATTTTTGTTCGTTCTCGGTGTTATACAAGCCCTTACCTTCGTCGAACTTTAGCGCTACATCGGGGAGTAATTTATTAAAGGCAGTATCAATGCTTTGCAGATTCCAAAGGAAAATTCCTGAGTTCCAGTAGAATTCTCCTGTTTCAAAAAAAATCTGTGCTAAGTCAGCATTGGGTTTTTCTGTAAAAGTTTTTACTTTACGCAGAGCTGTTTCTCCCTCGCTTATTTGTATATAGCCATAACCTGTTTCGGGTCGGCTTGGTTTAATACCCAAAGTAAGCAATGCATTGTTGTTCGCAACAAAATCAATACCTGTACGTATTGTATCCAAAAAATCGTTTTCTTTCAAAATAAGATGATCGGATGGAGCTACTATGATATTGGCATTGTTGGTGGTTGCTTTTATGCGATTTACTGCATAAGCAATACAGGGTGCGGTGTTTCTTCTGCTTGGTTCAAGTAAAACCTGTTCGGGTTTTAGTTCCGGTAACTGTTCTAATATCAGTTCTTTATATATTACGTTTGTTACTATTAAAATGTTGCTTACCGGCACTACCTGACGAAAACGGTCGAATGTCATTTGTAAAAGCGATCGACCGGTTCCGAAGAAATCCAGAAACTGTTTTGGTCGGTTGTTACGACTAAAAGGCCAAAAGCGGCTTCCAATACCGCCAGCCATAATTACGCAATAATTGTTTTCCATTGTGCAAAAGGTAATAATATCGTTATTATACGTGTTTTTCGAAAATGATTGTTGGTTACCAATAAAAATGGCAGCACTAAGATACAATCTTTTTTACAAGATTATTAATTGAGTGCTTAGTTTAATTCAAAAATAAATATAAAAAACTTATTTTTAGAATCTATTCTGATTCATTAAAATGATTGTAAAAGCAACATTGCCTGTTCGACTGTGCGAATGTTGCTGAAAACCACGGATCGTTTGCCATTTTGTTCGCGGAGTTGACATTGCCGCGGATGCTGTGTCATATAATGTAGGATTTTTCCGAAGTTTTCGGAGTGATAATACATTGATGCAGGGTTCGATACCAAAATAGCAGTTAGTTTTTCGTTTTTCAAAATAAGCCTTTCCATTCCATATTGCATGGCAAGCCAACGTAATCTGACTATCTGTAGCAGATTAAGTCCCTGTTCGGGTATTTTACCGAAGCGGTCCTCAAGTCTTTGAATAAATTCTGTTAGCTCTGATTCATTTTCCAAATTATCAAGTTCGCGGTACATGGCCACTCGCTCTGAAGTGTTTTCAATGTAATCCTGTGAGAACATGAGTTCCATGTCGGTATCAACCTGACAATCGGTCACATAATTTCCGTTTCCTTTGTCGGCAGCCATTTCTTCGGCGTAAAGTTCGGCAAATTCTTCATCTTTCAGTTCGTGAACAGCTTCGTTCAGAATTTTTTGATAAGTTTCGTAACCTAAGTCGGCAATAAAGCCACCTTGTTCGGCTCCAAGCATGTTTCCGGCTCCACGAATGTCCAGATCCTGCATAGCAATATTGAAACCGCTCCCGAGTTCAGCAAAGGTTTCGAGTGCCTGTAACCGACGACGTGCTTCGGGGGTGAGTAAACTAAGCTCCGGAGCCATCAGGTAGCAATAAGCCTTGCGATTACCGCGTCCTACACGTCCGCGCAACTGATGCAGGTCACTCAATCCGAAGTTATGTGCACTGTTAATAATTATTGTATTCGCATTTGGTATGTCAATGCCCGATTCGATAATAGTTGTTGCAACCAGCACATCATACTCATAATCAATAAAATCGACGATTGTTTCTTCGAGTTTTTCGGGTGGCATTTGCCCATGTCCCACGGCAACTCTGCAGCCCGGAACCAATCGTCGGATAAGGGATTCAATGTGATAAATGTTCTGAATTCTGTTGTTTACAAAAAACACCTGACCATTACGGTTCATTTCCAATTGTATAGCTTCGCGAATTACATCTTCATCGAACAGATGTATTTCTGTTTGAACCGGATATCGGTTGGGTGGGGGAGTGTTTATAATAGACAAATCACGAGCACCCATGAGCGAAAATTGTAGCGTACGAGGTATGGGTGTGGCGGTCATGGTCAATGTGTCCACATTTACCTTCAGCTCTTTAAGTTTTTCTTTAACTGATACTCCGAACTTTTGTTCTTCGTCAATTATCAGCAGGCCAAGATCCTTGAATTTTACCTGTTTACCTACCAGTTTGTGTGTGCCGATAACTATGTCAGTTTTACCCTCGGCCAGCATTTGGAGCACTTCCTTCGTTTGATTGCCAGTGCGGGCTCGCGAAAGATAGTCAACGCGTACCGGAAATTCTTTGAACCGCTCTTTGAACGAATTGTAGTGTTGTAACGCAAGAACTGTTGTAGGTACCAGTACCGCTACCTGCTTGCCATCGGTGGCTGCTTTAAATGCTGCACGCATGGCTACTTCCGTTTTTCCAAAACCCACATCGCCACAAACCAGACGGTCCATCGGCAGTGGCGATTCCATGTCTTTTTTTACATCGGCTGTAGCTTTCATTTGGTCGGGGGTGTCCTCGTAGATAAACGATGCTTCCAGTTCCTGTTGTAAATAGCTGTCGGGTGAGTACTGAAAACCCTGCTCAGCTTTTCGGCGGGCATAAAGTTTAATCAGTTCGCGCGCAATGTCTTTGACTTTGGTTTTAGTTCGCTCCTTCAGGCGCTCCCATGCGCCAGTGCCTAACTTATTGATTTTAGGAGCTTCACCCTCTTTGCCTTTGTATTTTGATATGCGATGCAGTGAATGAATACTTACAAAAATAATGTCGTCATCTTTGTAAATGAGTTTTATCATTTCCTGCATTTTGCCATTTACATTGGTGCGTACCAGTCCGCCAAATGTTCCTACGCCGTGATCTACGTGTACCATGTAGTCGCCTACGCGGAACTGATTCAGTTCTTTTAGTGTAAGTACTACTTTGCCCAAACGGGTGCGGTCGGTGCGCAGTTGGTATTTGTGAAACCGGTCGAATATTTGATGGTCGGTATAGCAAAACAAGGATAAATCATGGTCGATAAATCCGTCGTGTAAAGTGTTTTTAATTGCTTTAAAATGGATGTTATCACCTCTGTCTTCAAAAATGGAGGCGATTCTGTCGGTTTGTTTAACACTATCACTCAGGATGAATAGTTCGTATCCATCCGAATTGCCTTTTTTCAGGTTATCGGCAATCAAATCAAAGTTTTTATGAAAAACGGGCTGTGGCGATGTGTTGAATGATATTTCGTGTTTGGCTTTGAAATAGGAGCCAGTGGATAATTCAATTTTTCTGAATTCAATTGCTTGTTGAATAAATTCATCGCCGGTAATCCTGTCTTTATGCAGATTGGCTACATTTTCGCCTTTTTCGTTGGCCTTGATGAGGGCTTCGTCGTAAAGTTGATTAATCCGTTCGCGTGCAAACTGAGCTGAACTAAAAGTGAGCCATGTTTTTTGCGGGATAAACTCCAGAATCGAAACCATTTTCAGCGATTTGTTTTTCTTGAGCTCCGGAATAATCTCAACTTCGGTTCTTTTTTCTTTCGACAATTGAGTTTCAATGTCGAAAACCCGAATCGATTCAATATCATCGCCAAAAAAATCGCAACGGTATGGCATTTCGTAGGCAAACGAAAAAATGTCGACAATGCTACCTCTTACGGAATACTGTCCTGGTTCGTAAACGAAATCCACTCTTTCAAATCCGTATTCAGCCAGCATTTCGGTTAAGAAACCTATGCTGATGGATTCACCGGTTTTTAGTTGTAATGTGTTGGTTTTGATGCCTTCCTCCGAAACAACTTTTTGCATCAAAGCTTCCGGGTAGCTCACAACAATACATGGTTTAGGGTTGTTTGCCAGTCTGTTCAGTACTTCAGTGCGCAGAATTTCGTTCGAAGTGTCGAGCTGCGACAACTTGATGGCTTTTTTGTACGACGATGGGAAATAATATGCTTCGTCTGTATCCACTATTTGCTTGATATCGTTGTACATATAGCCGGCTTCGTCAGCATCGTTCATAATAATTAGCTGCGAATGAGGCTGTATTTGAAAAGTTGCAGAGCAAACCAAAGCGTACGATGAGCCGCTTAATCCTGATATTTTCAGATTAAGTTCGTCGCTTTTCATTCGGCTGGCTAAAGCCTGCACCTGTGGGTGCTGAATGTAGCGTTGTTGTAAGTCGGTAAGGTTCAAAACTTATTGTTTATTTTTGAGCCTGCAAAGATACTATTTGTACGTTGAATATAGGGTGGATTTTCGATATTTTTATTATTTGGGTTAACTGTTGTGATAGTATCTGCTTTGAAGGAACTCAGGGGCAAATCGGGTGCATTTTTTTCATTATCTTTGCGCTTTATTTTTTATTGAAATGATGTTCCGCAAATATTCTGACATATATATAATATTGATTGCACTGTTGTTGGTGCTTATTTCGTATTTTTTTTATTTTCGTATTGACCTTACTGAGGATAAACGTTACAGTGTGTCTGACCTGACGAAGGAGTTGCTACAGTCGACAAACAAAGAAATGAAAGTTACCGTTTTTCTGGACGGAGATTTGAATCAGGGATTCCGAACGTTGAAAAGTGCTACGGCTGATATGCTGGCCGAAATGAGTTTGTATGCTTCGCAAGGTATTCAGGTTGATTTTGTCAATCCTTCGGAGGCTGATACGCAGGATGAACGTGAAAAAAAATATGCTGCCCTCGCCGCTGAAGGTTTAATACCAACCGCTATTTACGAAAAGGATAAAGAAGGCAAAGCGATGCAAAAAATTGTATTTCCATGGATGAAAATTGAATATGGAAATAAATCGGTACTGGTTAATTTGCTAAAAAATGTTCGTGGTTTGTCCGGTGCCGAGAATCTGAATGTGTCGGTCGAAAATCTGGAATTTGAAATTACTGATGGCATGCGCCGTGCCATGACTACTACGGTATCAAAAATTGCTTTCATTGAAGGACATGGAGAGCTCACTGAGGCCGAAACCTATGATATAAGTAAAAGCCTAAGCCGCTATTTTCAAATCGACAGAGGTGTGATTGCTTCTGATGCATCAATACTCTCGCCATATAAAGCTATAATTGTTGCCCGACCTACTCAGGCGTTTAGCGAAACGGATAAGCTGATAATCGATCAATATATAATGAATGGGGGGAGTGTTTTGTGGTTGATGGATGCGGTGCGTGTTTCAAAAGAGAATCTGTCGAAAAGTGGTATTTCACCGGCTATGGAGCTGGATGTAAACTTGTCGGATCAATTATTTAAATATGGTGTTCGATTAATGCCGGTGTTGTTGCAGGATGTGCAATGTGTGCAAGTGCCCGTAAATATTGCTCCTGCAGGTCAGGAGCCACAGTTTGAACCATCGCCCTGGTACTTTGCACCTTTGTTACTAAGCTCGTATCAGCACCCGATAACAAAAAATATCACCGAAGTCCGTAGCGAATTTGCCTCGGCTCTCGAAACAGTGGGCGAAAATAAGGATGTGAAAAGCACGCTTTTGTTAGCCAGTTCGGATAATACACATTTATTAGCCACTCCCACCACAATTGATGTGGGTGAGGTACCTGCACCTTCAGATAAACATTATTTCGATAAGGCATATGTGCCTGTAGCTATATTGCTCGAAGGACGTTTTCGTTCGAATTTCGAAAACCGTGTTTTGCCTGAAGGTATAAGTGAGTTGTCGCAGGTAAAAACGCAGGGTGATTTTGCCCGACAGATAGTTATTGCCGATGGCGATATTATTCGTAACGAAACAAATGGAATTGCGAGCGATAGTACGACTTTACCATTGGGTTTCGACCGGTATATGAATCAGCAATTCGGGAATGCTGATTTTATTCGCAATGCGGTACTTTACCTGGCTAACGATTCGCGCTGGCTCGAGTTGAGAGCCCGTACGGTAAAATTGCGCCTGCTCAATAAGCGGATACTGGCCGACGAGCGCCATTTGCTGCAAATTATTAATGTATTACTTCCATTATTGATACTGGCGCTGGGTGGTGTTATTTATATATTTATACGCCGGTACAAAAACACCCGTTAAATACAACTGATATTCAATATGTTATTATTTTATATAAATACTAATGTAAAATGAATCAGGCTGTTTGTTATTCAAAATTAAAATACTATCTTTGCAGTCCGTTTATTATCCCAGTGTAAAGGATTGCGAATAGCGGGTGTAAAAAGTTGTATTTGTGCCGATTAGCCTCTTTCAAATGCAGCAAATAAATCAGCGAAAGCAATGAATATTAATTTATTAAAAACATTTTTTAAAAGTGGATACGTTAAGTTATAAGACCATTTCTGCCAATAAAGCGACCGTGCAGAAAGAATGGGTGGTTGTTGATGCTACCGATTTGGTATTGGGACGTATGGGCTCAAAAGTTGCAAAACTTTTGCGCGGAAAATACAAACCAAGCTTTACTCCGCACGTAGATTGCGGTGATAATGTAATTATTATCAATGCTGATAAAGTTCAGCTAACAGGAAACAAATGGAATGACAGAATTTATCTTCGTCACACTGGTTATCCCGGTGGTCAACGTGAGATGACTCCTGCCAAACTGATGGAAAAAAGTTCTGAGAAACTGATCAAAAAAGTAGTTAAAGGTATGTTGCCTAAAAATAAACTGGGTGCTAAATTGCTTGGTAACCTTTATATTTTTGATGGCGCTGAGCACGATAAACAAGCTCAACAACCTAAAGTAATTGATTTAAACGCACTTAAATAATTTATATGGAAGTAATTAATGCCATAGGAAGAAGAAAAGCGGCTGTAGCCCGTGTTTTCGTAAGCGAAGGAAGCGGTACTATCACTATCAATAAACGCGATCTTGCTGTATATTTCCCATCACCACTATTACAGTATGTTGTAAAACAACCGTTGAATAAATTAGGTGTGGCCGAAAAATATGATATCAAAGTAAATCTTGATGGTGGCGGTTTCAAAGGTCAATCTGAAGCATTGCGTCTGGCTATTGCCCGTGCATTGGTAAAGATTAACGCTGAAGATAAACCAGCCTTGAAAGCTGAAGGATTCATGACCCGTGACCCACGCGAAGTGGAACGTAAAAAAC
>JBLIZK010000413.1:0-9677 GCA_048859825.1 Paludibacter sp. | reverse complement strand
GAATGCGAATATTTTTTCCACATACTCTCGGATATGGTGAAGATGGTTCCGGAACAATTCCTCCTTATTCAATGTTATACTTCGATATAGAACTATTAGAGGCTTCTTACTAGATAATATGAAAACGCTTACTACCCATTTGCTATTACTTTTTTGCCTGGTACTGAATGCACAGGTTTACGACGTTAAAACTGTACCAAATCCTATTTCAAATGGTAGCTTTGTAAGCAACCCTGATAATATTTTAAGCTTAGAGACTGTAAATCAGTTGAATGGCCAATTGTCTGAGCTTAAACGCACTAATTCCAGCGAAATTTCTATTGTTGTTCTCAATTCAATTGGCGACAACGATATCAAATCGTTTGCTACCGAGCTGCTTAATTATTGGGGTATAGGTACAAAAAGCAATGACAATGGTCTTCTGCTGCTTTTTGTTTTGGATCAACGCAAAGTAACTTTCGAAGTTGGATATGGATTGGAGGGTGTGTTACCCGATGCAATCTGTAAGCGTATTCAAACCAAAGATATGATACCTTCATTTAAGTCGGGCGATTATAATACCGGCTTTCTGAATGCCACAAACAGCATAATTTCCAGAGTAAAAGGTGAGACTTTTGTGGAGCCTAAAGTTGTGATTCCCTGGACCGAAATAATACCTATAGCATTGGGTATCTATATTCTGATAATGGTTCTGGCCCTGGTTTGGTTAAATGGTGCTGTTACCAGGATACGTAAAAATCCTAAGTACAGTACAAATTTCATGCGTTATAAAGCGCTTAAAACTGAAAAAGCGTCTATATTATTGTTAATAGCTATAGGTATACCCATTGTATTACTTTTAGCAATGATTCTGTTTAAAGCACCATCTTATCTGATGCTTTTATTATTGCCTGTTCCATTGGCGACATTGCCTGCCCATGTGTATGGAAGGTTTAAAATGCGTATTATCCGACGCGAACCAGTCCCATGTGGCGAATGTGGTGCCATGATGCATTTATTAAGCGAAAAACAGGAAGATGCTCACCTTAAATTATCGCAACAGTTTGAAGAACAGTTACATGCAGTAGACTATGATGTATTTGTGTGTGATAGTTGTAAAAACGAAACGATTTATACTTACGATAAACCAAGCGCTTATACAAATTGTCCCAAATGTAATACAAAAGCTTTTATCCTAAAAAGCAAAAAAACTATCATTGCTCCAACACATCTAAGTTCGGGAACCGAACGAGTAACTTATCATTGTAAATTTTGTGGTTATGAGGAAAATCATAACAACAATTTGCCCCGACTACAGAATAATAATGATGGAGCTTTTGTGAAAGGTGTTGTAATTGGAAGTATATTAAATAGTGGAAGAGGCGGCTTTGGCGGTGGAGGTGGATTCAGTGGTGGTAGCTTTGGAGGTGGTTCATCCGGCGGTGGAGGTGCCACAAGTGGTTGGTAATTTATTATTTAATCTAATCAAAAAACGTTATAAATCAAAACAGTATGAGTAAGAATACAATTATTTTAATTTCGATAGCTGCACTTTTAGTGCTGGGTGTTTTTTGGGGTGTTGGAAAGTACAATGGCCTGGTTACCAAAGATGAAGCGGTAAGCGGACAGTGGGCAAATGTTGAAAATCAATATCAACGTCGTGCCGATTTAATTCCAAATCTGGTAGCTACTGTAAAAGGTTATGCAAAACATGAAAGTGAAACACTCGAAGGTGTTATTGCTGCACGATCAAAAGCCACACAAATTACAGTTGATCCTGATAATTTAACACCTGAAAAATTAAAAGAATATCAGGCAGCACAGGGACAATTAAGCTCAGCATTAGGCAAACTTCTGATGATAACTGAGAACTACCCTGACCTGAAAGCGAATCAGAACTTTATGGAATTACAGGCTCAGTTAGAAGGTACTGAAAACCGCATAACAACAGAACGTGGCCGTTTTAATGAAATGTGTATCGAATTCAACTCTTCTATCCGTCGTTTTCCAACCAGTTTGGTGGCTTCGTTGGCAGGTTTAGAGAAAAAAGCTTATTTCGAAGCTGAACAAGGAAGTGAGAAAGCACCTGAAGTAGAATTCTAAAAAGAGACATTTATGTCGGATAAAGAAACATATCAGGCAAACCCTGAGAGATACAATCAAAAAATGGAGTACAACAGATGTGGTAAAAGCGGATTGCTTTTACCACGTTTGTCTTTAGGTCTTTGGCACAATTTTGGCGATGTTGACGACCAAAAGGAAGCGCTAAATATGTTGAAATATGCATTTGATAACGGAATAACCCATTTTGATTTGGCAAATAATTATGGTACTCCATTTGGAAGTGCAGAAAAAAACTTTGGTAAGATGCTGAGAAAGCATTTCTCAGAGTATCGTGACGAAATGGTAATAAGCACTAAAGCCGGACATTTGATGTGGCCCGGTCCTTATGGTGATGGTGGTTCCCGAAAGTATTTGATATCCAGTCTGGACCAGAGTTTGAGTAGAATGAGACTTGATTATGTGGATATTTTTTATTCGCACCGCTATGATGCGAATACGCCAATTGAGGAAACAATGGGAGCGCTTTCGGATATGGTAAAACAAGGAAAGGCACTATATGTAGGGATTTCTAAATATCCGGAAGACAAGGCTTTAGAAGCCTATAAACTGCTAAAAGAAAATGGAACACCTTGTTTAATTCATCAGGGAAGATATAGTATCTTTTCACGTGATATTGAGACCGACACACTACCTGCATTAGAAGAAAATGGAGTTGGATTTATTGGTTTTTCACCACTTGCACAGGGTTTGTTGAGTGATAAATATCTGAATGGTATACCTGAAAATTCCAGGGCTGGTCAGGCACATGGTTTTTTAAAAAAGGAACAGGTGTCAGATGAAATGATAAATCGTGTCAGGAAGTTAAATGATATAGCTCAAAGAAGAGGACAGTCGCTTGCTCAAATGGCAGTGGCCTGGTGCTTTCATAAACCTGAGGTTACTTCTGTAATTATTGGTGCAAGTTCGACCATGCAATTGAAAGATAATATAGATGCACTTAAGAATACAACATTTACTGATAGTGAACTGTGGGAAATTGGCGAAGTATAATATTATCGATATCATTAGTGATGATTTCGGGATGTATCGAAAATGTTACATCGCCCATACCTGCTATGCCGGTAAATTTCCGAATTGACCTTACAGGGAAATATAATTACCTCAAAAACAGCTCTAATCAGTTTGCAGTGATTGAGAAAGCTGTATTAACCGACGACAGAATCGGGTATGCCGGCTTGCTTGTTTACTCAGGAATTACTTTGGACGACTATGGAAATAGTGTGTATTATGTGTTTGATATGGCTTGTACAAACGAAGTTAGTAAGAATGCGAAAGTATATCCTGTTTCAGATGAAATAGGAAAGATTAAGTGTTCAAAATGTGGCTCTGTTTTTGATGTTAGTTTAGGATTAGGGCATCCGGTATCTGGTCCGGCTAAAGATATTTTACGAAAATACAAAGTAAGGATTACTGATAATTACCTCTATATTTATCGTTGAAACCCCGGAATAAACCCGAAAAAGCAATTATAATTATATATATAGGATATATTACTGCCAAAGCAAATGCTGTTTTGGCAGTTGTTTTATGTGAATATATTTCAGACGTGTTTTTTATAAAATACAAATCGGCAATGAATTTTAGTAAAAATATTATCAGAAGAAAATATAAATAGCTTACCGTGACAAAAGACATTATACTCAAAACCATCAGATAAATTTGTATTGTCAACACAATCAGGGCTGTAGCTATAGTGTCAAAATCTGTATAATAGGTTGATTTTGAAGTCCATCTCTTCCGTTGGTTAAAAAACTCACTTAAATTGTTACACGATCTGGTTTTCACCATGGCATCGACCGATTTCAGAAATCCGATTTTTTTACCTGATTTTTTATATCGATGTAATAGAAAAACATCATCACCTGATTTTATGTTTGAGTGCAGATATTTATAGTTACTTAACCAGTCTGATTTTAGAAACATTAAATTCGCTCCATTGCACATGATTGCTTTATTATAAGCAGCCATAGCTGCGCCTGATGAAATAAGTGTTTGGAATTCTGCTATTTGTACTTGGTTAAAGAAGGTGTTAGTATGTTCAAACTCAACCGGACCAATAACCAATGAATAGTTTTCACTTTGCTGGAAGCTACTCATTGTTTCTAACCATCGGGTAGGGTGGAGGCAATCGGCATCAGTGGTAATTATTTTTTCGTTGCTGGCATTTTCGATGCCCAGTTTAAGAGCCGCTTTTTTTCCATGCTCAGTTGAGTTTAATACTTTACAATGTGGATGTTTTTTTGAAAATTCAGATAATACATTCAGGGTATTATCTGTTGAGTTATCGTTAACGAAAATAATTTCATAATTCGTATACGATTGATTCATAAGCGAATGAAAAAGCGCGGATAAATTATCTGCTTCATTTTTGCATGCGATAACTACAGAGATAGTATCATTTACTGCCTTGTTAACTTTATAAAATGCTGTTCTTTTCCATCCACTTACATAGGTGATAATTAGTATCAGGTAAACAACTATCAGAATAATTCCTATTATAACCACCACTAATATAAATAATTTAAACCAAGATAAATACCCAAGCTTCCATCCTGCGAGTTGAAAGCTTTACCAACATCTGCCGAAACAACAAAGTTTTCATTCCAACCAATTTTTATGCCAATACCCGCAGAGTTATGTAATTTCCCTTTTTCGAAATTGCCCAAAAGTAATGATTCCTTCTCTTGAATACTCAATTGATTTGAAACAGATATTGGTTTAAGTATAATTCCGGAATCGAAAAAAACATTTGTTCCAATGTAAAACTGCTGCTTAAATGTGCTGAATTTCAATAATTTATATCTTAATTCAAGGTTGGCAAATGCAATATCGTTGCCAACAACCCTGTTGCGCATTACCCCGCGTACAGTAGTTTGTCCACCTATGCCCTGAAAGGTTGATGCACTTAAGTAACTCGAAACTAACAATGGCTGTGCATAAAAAGGTATATCAGATTTACTAAATGTAGCATGGTAATACACTCTATAGGCAAAATTCAATTCATTCAATAAATTAAAATACTGCCTGTGTACAATTGCTAACTTACTGTGTGAAAAATTACCGCTACCTGCTATGGCTGTTTGCAAAATAGCTTCTGTCCAGACACCATTTGTAGGGTTGGCAAGTCTGTTACGTGTATCGTATTTTAAACCAAGTTTCAGATAATGGATAACACCGCCATTTGCTTCTTCTGAACTAATCAGATTATTCTCGAGATAACGTTGATATAAGTTACCACCCTGCACAGGCTTTAAGTTCAGTTTATTAATATTTACTGTGTCGGTTTTTATATTGTATAATAAATATCCACCTATCCAGCCAAATCCATTGTCGTTGAATTTTCCCTGAAAATCAGCCTTTATTCTGAAAAGTTTACGATCGTATTTATAAAACTGTCTGTTTATTTGCTCATAATCAGATTTATACTCGGACTGGTATCCGTTGAAGCCATAAAAATCCATCATCTGATCAGTCATGTAAGTGATATCTAAAGTCGAACGTACATGTTTTAAAAGTTTATCCGAATCATATGTAATGCGGTTAATACCGCTGCCTTTTGAGAAACGAGACCATTCAAGGTACAGTGAATGATTGTACTTGCTATAATCACTTTTCTTGTTGTATTGATACAAATTTATGGCTGCTCCATACTGGTAGCCTAAATCAGAATCATATGAAATAGCCGGAATAGCGCCAAAACTATATTTATATGTATTGTTCTGAGCCAGAATAACCGATGGAAGTAATAAAATTATTATGTAAATCTGATTTTTGAACATAATTTTGATATTTCCGTCAAAGATATTGAAATATAGATAAAAAAGGGCAAACTCCGAAAAGAAGTTTGCCCTTTTGCCTTTATTGTTATTTCTTAGTTTGTTCCTTTACAGCTACTACAAATTCCTGTATATGAAATCTCAACATTTTGAATTTCAAAACCTTCAATGTTTGGAAGTTCAAAATACTGTGTTTTTAAATCGAAAATATCATGTACTTTGCCGCATGATTTGCAAATAAAATGAGCATGATCTTTAATGTCAGCATCATAACGTGCATTTTTTTCATCGATGTTTAATTGTAAAACAGCACCTTTTTCAACAAATAAATTTAATGTATTATAAATTGTTGTTTTTGAAAGTGTTGGCATTTGCGGACTTAAAGTTGAATAAATCTCGTCAATGGTCGGATGCGTTCTGTGAGTCATTAAATAATCCATAACAGCAGTGCGCTGAACCGATGGCTTGATGTTGAATTTCTGTAAATACTGGTGAACCTGGATGTAATGGTTCATAATATGATAGTAAAATTGTTATTGTTCCAATTTTATAATTTAATGTTGAATTTCATATTTATAATAAATACAAAGATATATTAAAAACACAAACTAAACGAATTTTACAGCTGTTTTGAATGTTAAATTATAACATGCTTCAATATAATTAACATATGTTCAGAATGAAATTAATATTTTGATATAAAAAAAACTGTCAACAAATAACTGTCAACAGTTTTTTTATACTAAGAAAATGTATTACAATACACCAATTTCAGTCAATACATTGTTAGTTGCACGAACGGCAGCAGCACTTTTATTGAACAGAGCAGTTTCTTCTTCGTTCAATTTATAATCGATAATTTCTTCTAAACCATTTTTACCGATTACACAAGGTACGCCTATACAAATGTCGTTTTGTCCGTATTCTCCTTCAAGTGAAACACAGCAAGGAATAATTTTTTTCTGGTCGTGAATAATTGAATCAACTAAATAAGCAGCAGCCGCGCCGGGAGCGTACCATGCTGATGTGCCTAAAAGTCCTGTTAAAGTTGCACCTCCTACCATAGTGTCGGCTACAACTTTGCTTAATTCTTCAGCTGAAAGAATATCACTCACCGGACGACCTTTATAAGAAGCAAAGCGGGTTAAAGGAATCATTGTAGTATCGCCGTGACCTCCAATTACCATACCTTCAATTTCGTTTGGATTTGCATTTAAGGCTTTGCTTAAATAGCATTTAAAACGTGAGCTGTCCAATGCGCCTCCCATACCAATTACTTTGTTTTTTGGTAATCCTGTAGCTTTCAACGCTAAATATGTCATAGTATCCATAGGATTACTAACAACTACGATAATAGCTTCTGGAGAATGTTTCAAAACATTTTCGGCTACAGTTTTTACAATTCCGGCATTCACGCCAATAAGCTCTTCGCGGGTCATACCCGGTTTACGTGGAATACCAGATGTAATCACTACTACATCCGAACCAGCAGTTTGAGCATAATCGTTAGTGCATCCTACAAGGTTTGAATCAAATCCTAATAATGTAGCAGTTTGCATCATATCAAGGGCTTTTCCTTCAGAAATGCCTTCTTTCACATCAAGCATTACAATTTGATCGGCCACTTTGTTGAATGCAAGTACATTAGCACAGGTTGCGCCCACATTACCGGCGCCTACAACGGTTACTTTTGACATAATTGTTTATTTTAAATTAATTTGTTTTGTTGACAATATTATTATATATGCAAAGATAAAAAACTTTTGCTAATAATTAAAGAAATATTTCTTTAATTTAGCTGTATTGAACCAATAATTTTTTTTCTACATTTGTTTTTAATCTTTTAGTAAAAAAAGTTGCAAATGTTTGATAAAAAGAAAGTAAATAATATCGGATTATCACCTTTTGATTTAGTGTTCAGAGGAACTAAGAAAATAGAAAAGGAGATACTTAAAGCTGTTCAATATTCTTCGGATTCCATATATGAATATGAAATTACAAACTCCGAGGAATTAAATGGGCTAAATACGTCTAAAAATTCAGGTTGGTTAAATGTTTACGGTATAGACAATTCGAAATTAATGGAGCTGATTTCGGATGTATTTTCAATAAATAATTTGTTGCTTTCGGATGTAATGAATCCATCTATTCGTCCGCGTTATCAGGAAGTTGAAAACAATTTATTTATCAATGTAAAACTTTTTTCGAAAGATGGTGATGGAATTGACAATTTAAGTATTATCATTTCAAAGCATATCCTTTTTACATTTCAGGAAAAACCGGGTAATTATTTTGAACCTATCAGAGAGCGCTTAAGAGCACCAAAAAGTAAAATGCGAAAATCAGGACCTGATTATCTAGCATTTGCTTTACTCGATGTGGTTATTGATACCTATATTTTTCATATAAATGAGTTGGGAGAACGTATAGAAGATGTTGATCAGATAAGTATTGAGGAATATTCAAAAGATATACCCGAAAAAATACTGGCACTTAAACGAGAACTAAATATAATTCGTAAAGTGATTAAACCCACGCGCGAATTGCTTCACTCGCTTGCTAAAATGGATACTGATTTGATTCATTCATCAAACAGAATTCACTTTAAGGAGCTTGTTGATAATATAAACGAGGCAAATGATTTAATTGATAATTACCGTGAAATGCTTTATGATATGCTGAATATGTATCATACAAATATGAGCAGTCGGCTAAATGATATAATGCGGTTGTTAACTATTATTTCGGTAATATTTATCCCAATAACCTTTATAGCAGGTATTTATGGTACTAATTTTGATTTTTTGCCTGAATTGCATTTTAAATGGGGTTATTTTGCTATGTTGGGAGCAATGTCCATTATTTCGGGTGGTATGATTTGGTATTTCAAGCGTCGAAAATGGTTTTAAGAAAAAAACCGGAATAAATTAAACTTTGTTCCGGTTTTTTCTTTAGAGAGTTTTCAGTTCTTTATCAAAGTACGCTATCGTTTTTATCAATCCTTCTTCTAATTCGATTTTGGGCTTCCATCCGTTTAATAGTTCGCCTGCTCGCTTAATATCGGGCTGTCTTTGTTTAGGATCATCCGATGGTAGTGGTTCGAAGACAAGTTTTGAACTACTTCCTGTTAAATCAATTACTTTCTGAGCCAATTCTAACATGGTAAATTCGTTGGGGTTACCTACATTTACCGGTCCGGTAACACTATCGTCGGTGTTCATAAGGCGAATCATACCTTCTACTAAATCGTCGACATACTGAAAACTACGGGTTTGTTGTCCATCGCCAAAAATGGTAATATCTTGTCCACGTAATGCCTGAACAATGAAATTAGAGACCACTCTGCCATCGTCAGGGTTCATTCGGGGTCCGTATGTGTTGAAAATGCGGATAATTTTTATGCGAACATCGTTTTGTCTGTGATAGTCCATAAAAAGAGTTTCTGCGCATCTTTTTCCTTCATCGTAGCAGGAGCGTATGCCTATGGGGTTTACATTTCCCCAATACTCCTCTTGCTGAGGGTGTACATGCGGATCACCATACACTTCGCTTGTAGAGGCCTGCAGGATTTTTGCTTTAACACGTTTTGCTAAACCAAGCATATTTATAGCACCCATAACCGATGTTTTTACTGTTTTTATCGGGTTGTACTGATAGTGTACAGGCGAAGCCGGGCAGGCAAGGTTGTAAATTTGATCAACTTCGGCCATATAAGGTGTAATAACATCGTGTCGTACAAATTCAAAATACGGATGTTGTAGATTGTGTTCTATGTTTTTCCGACGACCAGTAAAAAAA
>JBLIZK010000412.1:0-6790 GCA_048859825.1 Paludibacter sp. | reverse complement strand
CACGCGCCAGCGGCAGCTGCAACGCCACAATCAGCAGCGAGGCGAGCATAAACAGCGGCCCGAGATCTTTTTCACTGCCGCCCGCGCGCTGGATCTCAACGGGCAGCGCCAGATAGAGTTGGTTATAGCTTAGCAGCCACGAACTGTAGGCGATAATAAACGCCACAAAACGCGGCTGACGAAACGTCGTATGACGAACACCAATCCAATAAATTTAGTGAAAACTTACCTGACTTCGAAAAATATTACTCTCAAGCAAAAAAGAAATGGAAACAATCATAATCATTGCAGCAGCATTTGCGCTGTTACTTTCATTCGCACTTTGTAAAGCAGCAGGTAAAAAACCAAATAACAACAACACAAATGTCAATCACAGAAATTATCAACAGCAACAGCCGGAAGCAGGAAGTAAGCACAGCACGTATGGCAATAGCTTACAACCTCCGAAATAGCGGACTTAAAGTGAATGAAGTAGGTAAGAAAATCAAAAGAGACCACTCAACAGTTACTTACCTGGTGCAGAAATGCAAAGACCTTATTTTAGTCCGCGACAAAAAAACAATTGAAGCAGTGCAAAACTATCAACAAAATTTGCACGAATTAATTTCCTGATTTATCTTTGCAGTGTGTTTAAAAGAATGTGTTGTTTATTTTTATTTAAATCCTGAAGGAAGTTCAGTAGGTAAAACAGACTCCGAAAATGGTTATGTCGCAGGTTCGATTCCTGCCTTCAGGACAATCCACCAGATAGGTTCGAAGTGTTGAGATTTTGAGGGTAGTACACGCCACATATGCACATAGGCAGAATGGAACGGAAGACGCAAATAAGATTATCAGAGAAACGAGCGCAACAATGGTGTACAAGAGTAGAAGTTGAGCAGAGAACCGCAGAACATGAAAAGCCGAAAGGCACTAATCCCGGAGCAGAAATGTTTCGGGATTTTTTATACGTAAAAAATCTAATTATTTACACATGAAGGTATTTTGACGGTGAAATGAAGACGTTTTGAAGGTGATTTTAGTATTATTGCTTTATTAACAAAAGTTAAAACATTAAAGTGGCAAAAAATTAGGTTAATTCAACGAACTGAATAATAGTAATTTAATGTAATTTGCAGCCCTATTTTTCTTATTATAAAGTAAACTGTATATCAAATGTTTATCAAGAAAGAAACTACTTACAACGAGTTCTATTCATTAGCAGTCAGCCATTTAGGGCTACTAACTTCTAGTGAATTAAACAATTTGCCCTACTCTGAACGTAAAGATAAGCCGTTTAAGGCAGTAATCTACTCACAAAACGTATCTGACGTTTTTACAGAAGTTAAGAAACGGACAGCCTATTTAGCAAAACTCCGAAGTGGCGAACAACAACTGATTGACATTATCAACATGACAGCCGACGAGGAAGATTTATTCGAACCATTCTTGGGCGAAGTGATTGAAGAAGTAGCGGAACGTTTGCAGAGTTGCAGTAATGGTGTAATTCCTTCGTATATCGACCGCGTGAGTATTGGAGATATTGAAGACTTAACCCGACATTACAGAGCTGATAATTTCAGTTTTATTGTGTGTCAGTTTGATTGGATGATACCTAACGGACAACCAATGACCGATAAACGCATTTTCGAGGCCATTGTAAGCGGAATTATGTATAAATGGTTACTCATGGCTTATCCACCCGAAGCGCAGTTCTATGGGGCTGTATATGCCGAAAATATGCAGAAACTTTCGGCAGCACTAAACACAACAGGGCAGGGATTGAAAAGAAGATACACTTACTTTTAATTCAGGAGGTACAACGCAATGAAAATACCATTCAAAGGTTTAGTTCGTAATACGCCAGCAGGATTGGCGCAGGACGGTGAATTAGAGGATATGTGCAACGTTCGCTATAAAGATGGTGCATGGAGACCAATACCAGACAGAGTGGCTGTATTCGACGTAGAAACACTTCCTTACACAAATATATTCATTCATTCGAATGCAGGATATAAACACTACTTGGGATTGAAAGCCGACGGAACGTTTGAGTATTTTGCCGAAGATATTAACGGTGCCCCTACCGAATTGCCTGTGCCGATACCTATTACCGCATTATCGTATCCAACATTCACACAAATAGGCAACGTTATAAACATAAACGACAACGGTTTAAAATATCTTATATGGTACGATAATGCCTATGTGTTAATTGATTCTAACTTTGACGGAGAACAGGATAGCACAACGGTTGGTCCTGTGAACGTAGATTTGAAGGTGGATGCTAAAATGGTAGCCGGATACCCTTACAGAAGGACATATCGCGGTGAAACCGCATTCAATTACGGAAGCACTTCGGCAGCATCTTCGGAAGTTCAATCGCGGATTGATGTTTCTAAAGGACTTATGCTAAAAGCAAAAGCAGGGGTTCAGGCGGATGGTTACCTTACCGGATTTCATTTATGTTGTACGGCGATAGAGCTATACGACGGAAATTATATACTTCATTCGAATCCTGTTCTGCTGTGCCCCTCTTTAGACGCCACGACAAGGTACAATTTTAAGATAGGCTCTGTAACATACGACTATATAGCTAATAAAGTTAGGTGGATCGGCCCTGCTAATATAGTAGGGAGTGTTCCGGATGTTGGCTATTGGGAAATAAATCCTACCGGAATAGGGTGGTGGGCGGATAAAGAGGGGATAACTTCGGCAACTTTGGGACCCTCCATTTTTGCGGAGTGGGCGTACTACTCAAACCCTTACGGTTTTGTAGATTGTCATGTGGCTGTGAATGAATTAAAAATCAAAATAAATAATTCAATAGGAGAAGAATTAAAACCCCTGATAAAATCAATTTCAGTGTTTATTTCTCCCGAAGTAAGCCTTTACGATTTTACATCTGTAGAGCTAATGACCTCTACTAATAATGGTTACTCGGATAGCTATACAGCTAAACCAAAAACCAACGCCGAAATAATCAAAGAACTTTCGGAGCTTAAAAACTTCTATAAGGTCCATGAAATACCTTTCGATGAAATTAAAACAACAACTGAGAACGGAGGTTGGGTACCGATAGACTTGAAAGACAAACTCGGAGATAGTTTGCTTACATTACAGCCACTACCGATAGACAATTTCAGTCATCACACCACATTGCCCGAAGTACAGTTTGTCTACAATTCAAAATTGCATATTGCGAACTACAAAACAGAATTGTCGAGAGGTTGGCCGGTGAATTACTTTGAACAAACAGAAGTGGGAGTAGGACAGTTCCCTACAAGGGTTGACAGCGAAGTACAAGGTTCAAATTACCCAGATAGATATGTAAACTTATGGGCTAAAGTATTTATCAAGACAGAGAACGGAAGTACTGAAGTTGTAAGACAACACATATACGGTACCCCTCGTTCTACTTATGCACTAATGCCAATGATAAGCTACCCTGATAGTAGAGCGTACAAGATAGAGATACATGTTTCTCGTAAGTCAATGGACGAAACAAGCGGAGCTAACACACTTGAATTACCACTTACTGCAAGTAATGCATTTAACTTTGCGTATTACATTGCTCCCGACATGAAGCCTATAACTTATAATTTCCCAAATAACCCTTTATTGACATATCCATCCGAGAGTAACAGGCAGCAGGTTTACCAAAACACACTAAAAGTATCGGAGGTAAATAATCCGTTTTTGTTTCCGGCTGCAAATACATATCAGATAGGAAATGGCGACATTATAGGACTTGCAACCAACACGGTAGCATTAAGTACAGGACAGTTCGGACAATTCCCTGTTTATGTATTTTGTACAGATGGAATCTACGGACTTTATGTAGGTGGAGCCGAAATTAATTACAGTAGCAGCCGGCCCGTAAGCCGTGAAGTATGCAACAACCCAAATTCAATTAAAGCAATTGATACAGGCGTTATTTTCACTACCGACAAAGGAGTAATGGTTTTGGTAGGTTCGGAGGTTAAAGAGTTATCAGATCCGTTAAGAGGTGGCATTTTCGATATAGATAAGCTATCACTATTCAAACAAGCATTGAATCATGTTAAACTCACACAACTACTTCCCGAAATTACAGCAGAATCGCTACACGACTTCATGGACAACGCTAACGTGGGATATAACTACACTGAGCGAGAAATATGGTTTACCAATCCTGAACGTCCATACAGCTACATATTCAGTCAGGGAGCTTGGTATAAGGTTAAACAATCAGGCAGCCGGTTTATCGACGACTATCCAAAACAATATATCCTCGAAGAAGGTAAACTGATTGATATTTCAACTGAAACAGGAACGTACCAGGAAGTTTATTTGCTCACAAGGCCTATTAAGATGGGCGACGTTGAATTCAAACAAATGCTTACATCTGTTATTCGCGGACGCATATTGGTTGAAAATACAGGAACAGCACCATCAATTCAAAAGAAGTGGGCAGGAATACACGTTTACGGTAGTTACGACGGCGAACGCTGGGTGTTTTTGGGAGGAAACGAAAAGAACGGAGAATTAAACGACTTCGGAACGCGCGTAGAACGAACCGACTGTAAATACTTCCGCATTGCATTTTACGGTAATATCAACAACGATTCATACATAAATTACCTCGAATTAGAAGGTAAACAAAGCATTTTATCAACTAAATTAAGATAACATGGCAGCACCTAAAGGACACACAATCAACACAGGAGTATCAAGAAGAAAGAATATTCCGAATAAAATTACAAAACAAACAAAAGATCTGCTTGCAACATTCGTTAATCAAAACATGGTGCAAGCACAGGAGATGTTCAATCAAATTGAAAATCCCGCTGAGAAACTTAAGATACTTGTTACGATGCTCAAATATGTAGTACCAACATTGAACTCTGTAACCATAAATGACGATGCAGGTAATAACGTTGTACGACAAATTTTAGAGGCACAGAGTAAATAAGGACTTTTCAACGAAAGTATTTAAAATATTTAGTATTAATTAGCACGAAATATAAAATATCTATTATGAACCCATTTGCAATAGCAGGTTTGGGAACTTCGGTTATAGGAAATGTCGTAGGTGGCATACAACAATCCAAAATCGCCAAACAACAACAGGCAGCACTCAATAAAGAAAAGGCGTACAACGAGAGCTTATTCAATCGTGAGTACTATCAGGACGTGTTAAAACGTTCCGAAAATCAGTCATTCCTTCGTGAGTTGAATCGTAATCAGGAGCAGAATCAAATCAAAGCACAGCGCACAGCAGCTATCACAGGAGCAACGCCCGAAGCGCAATTGGCACAAAAGGCGCAGGACAGTGATATTTATGCAAGTGCAGTAAATAGGATGGCCGGACTTGCTTCACAGCGCAAAGACCAGGCACTTGCAGATTACAACGCCAGACGTATGGGGCTGTACGGTATGCAAAACCAAATTGACGAAGGTAAAAAAGCGGCTTGGGGTACATTCTTGACAAATGCTAACAATCTTGGTATGGGTGCATTGTCGGCTACAAGTGCAGCGAACAGTGGATATGATAGAAGTTTAGAGCCAATAAAAGCTATTACTACACCAAAAGTGCGAGTTTCAGTTACAGGCGGACCAAAAATACCAACTAAATTACCACTGAAGTAATGACACCCGAAGAAGAAATACTTGCAGCCAACGCGACGTATGTTCCTAACAGAACTACACCGTTTACGGTAACGCCCGAAGGACAAAAGTACGGCGTTATTGACATTAATGGAACTGTAGGCCATATACAGCAAGATAAGCGCACACCGGAACAACAAAACGCACTGTTTCAGTTGTATCAAAGCATTGCACCGGCAAAGATTGACGTAAACGACCCTATAGCAGTTCGTAATTACAATACACAGGTTTACAACCAACTTCACAAAGAAGGAAAAGTTGACGATTTTTACCGTAGCAAAGGACTTATTACACCAAACGCACCCACACAAGCAGCACCGGCACAATCCACACCCGAAGCACTTGTGCAAAAGGCGGCTGAAACAGGTAAATCATACCTGCAACTGTATCAGGAGAGTATGCCGAAGCCCGAATACGAACAGGAACGAGCAGACCGCATACAAACCAACAGCAAAGCCAGCATTATTGCCGACATTCTGAAACTTGTAGGCGAAGGAGTAACAACTAAAAAAGGCGGAACACCAATTGTGCGACAATCAGCCGTTCCAATGCTTAATGCCGAACTTCAAAAACTTAACGACTTGTACAAAAACGAAGTCAGAGCCTACAAACAAGGCGCGTTTAATGCCTTACTAATGGACGAGCAGGAGAAGAAACGCACAGCAGCCGTAGAAACCGCACGTAAAGCAGCATTGCAACAAACACTACTCACACAGGCAGCTCAAGCCGAACGCGAAACAGCAAGACAAAAAGCAGCTTCTGAAGAAAAGGAAAAAGATCGTAAATTTCAGGCAGAGCAAAAGGCGAAAGACAGGAGTACAACGCTTACGGCAGCACAAATACGCAAACAGGACAGTGAAAACAAATCCACAACAAACGAAAAAGGAGATATTCTTATCGACGGTAAGATAGTTAAGCCAAAACAAGCGTATGTGAACGACGTAACAGCAAGGGTACGAAGCGCAGTAACAAACCCAAGTGATCCGGTAATGGGAATGAGCCCAACGGAAGTTTTCGCAGCTAATTGGAATAAGTACTTCGACTATGTAAACGGTGAATTCGTCCCAAAAGGCACAGGAAGTTCCAGAAAGACAATACCAGGAATAAGTGGACAAACAACCACAACAACTCAAAACAATAGTAGTAAAAAGAAAATAGTAGG
>JBLIZK010000411.1:0-8623 GCA_048859825.1 Paludibacter sp. | reverse complement strand
GTGCTCTTCCGATCTTATTTTTTGGAGAATTGTACCAAATTCTCGTTTAATTCGCCCTTGAATTTTCCATCGTATCCCTGGTGCTTCAGGCGGTTTTGCATGGACCAATGGTAACCAAAGCGCTGTCCCCATTCTATAGGGAAGTATCTGAACATGCGTTGCAGGGTGCGACTGTGAAAAATTTTGCGTATCAGGGCAAATCCCTTGTCGCTGTCGAGGCCATCGCCATGTGCTAAAAAAAACTGTTTGCCTAGCAGGTTCATAGTTTCGGGTTTACGGTGTACAATAAGCCCTGCTTCGTCTTCGAGGTACCCGAAGGTCCATACATCGTGATTTCCCGTAAAAAAATGGATTTCAATTCCGGCATCGGTCATTTCGGCCAGCTTGCCAAGCAAGCGCACATAGCCTTTGGGCACCACTGTTTTATACTCGAACCAAAAATCGAATATATCGCCCATCAGATAAATGGCTGTTGCCGTGGGGCGTATGTGTTCGAGCCAGCGTACAAGTTTACGCTCGTGTTCGTGTTTGTCGGGTATCAGTAGTGAGCCCAGGTGCGCGTCGGATATAAAATAGACCATTCTTTTAAAGTTAGAAATTAGAAGTTAGACGTTAGAAGTTGGGAAAAAGAGTTTTGATGTCAGATATACAATGTTAGACCTAACTGATTTCACAAATCTTATCGAGCGTAATGTAACAAAGATATCCTTTTACATTGTATCCCATTTTTTTTATTAATTGCATATAATTTTTTACCTGTTTCTGATAGCTGTCTTTTTCAATCTCACCAAATTTATAATCAATTACGGTGGCTGTTTGCCCGTCAATTACTACTCTGTCCGGACGATACAGCTTAGTGTTGGGCGAAATAATCATGGCTTCGTTCAGAATCTTTACGTTGTGGCTAAACCATTTGTCGGTTTCGGGTTTTTGCCAGAACTGTTCAAGCATTTGCTGTATTTGCGCCGCTTCGGTAGTATTTATTTTACCGTCACGTACAAATATACCAATTTCTTTTGATGCATCCTCCTTTACCTGAATGTGTTGAAGTAGTTCGTGCATAACGTTGCCCAAACTGAGTTTACTGTCGGTGATTTCCTGCTCCTGCAACCATTGGTCGGAGTTTAAACTGCGCAAACGCAGACGTCCGTTGGCAGGGGTGCTGGCATAATTCAGCAGAATACCCTTTTCAGCAGGCTCCTTTCTGCTTTTTTCCACCATGCCGGGGGTGCCGAGTTTCAGTGTGGTATCATCTTCGTTATAAAATGACCGGAATTCAGATTCGTTGTAGCTGAAAAGCGCCTGCATGAGTTGTGCCAGGCTGCCGGATTGTTCAATGCTTTTGAGTTCTTTACCTGCACGGGGTGCAAAACAATAAAGCTCGTGTTTGGCACGCGTAAATGCCACGTACGCCACATTCAGGTTGTCGATGTACTGATGCATCATTTCGTCGAAGTATTGCGCAGCAAATATCGATTTCCCCAGTTTACTGTTATACACCACCGGAATAAGGGGCAGTTCGTTATAAGGCTCCATAATCGGTTCGGTCCACAGAATGGTTTTATTACTACCGCCGCCGCTTTTTTCAAAATCCCAATCGCAAAAAGGAATAATGACAGCCTTAAAATCGAGTCCTTTCGATTTGTGAACAGTCATTACACGGAATGCATCGGTGTTTTCGGGGGTAGAAATGCTTTGTTTATGACCGGTTTTGTCCCACCATTTAACGAAACTGTTGATGTCGGTATATTTGTTGGTGCTGAATTTAAACACCATATCCTGAAATCCCTGAATAAAGGCGGTTTCGTAATGCCAGTTGTTCAGATTGAAAATTTGTATGATTTGTTCCACCAGTTCGTAAACTGAGGTGTTTTTTATACTGTTCAAGGCATTGTTCTGCTCATCGCTGAAAAGGTGCGAGAAGTTCGACAATTCGCCTGTGCTGCTGTTAAAACAAGTACTCAGACTTTCATCGGCATTGTTCATGCTGTTAGCCCGGGCATATTCATAGTTCAATATGGTGCGGTTTATATTATCGGCCGGATTTAAAATCAGTTTTAGCAAGGCCACAATAAAACGTACCGATGAGGCAGAAGTCAGTTGAAGCCCTTCGCTACCCATTACATTGTAGCTATAGCCTTCGCGTGCGTGTGGTGATGTTTTGTAGCCCAGCAGTTTTTCGGTAACAGCGCGGGCTTCGTTGTTTACGCGTACCAGAATAGCTACATCGCAGGGGTCGTAACCTCTGTCCTGTAAATTTTCGAGTAATGCCGGTAGTTTTTGAAGGCATTCTTCCTTCCATCCGTTCTCAGCATCCTTATCGTCGATAAACTGAATTTCCACATAACCCTGTTTGGCGCGTTCCGAAACTTTTTGTTCCAGATGGCTGTAGGCATGTTCAATGCGGGTTCTGAGTTTGCTGTTTTCGCTAAACAGGGCCGATTCGTCCAACTGCAAATTCAGCTTGTTCTGCAATTGCAGGCTTGCCATCCTGAAAAATGCATTGTTAAATTCCACTATATGTGTGTCGCTACGCCAATTGGTATCGAGATTTATCTCGGCAAATTGTCCCTCCCTGAATTCGTTTTTTACTTCTTCGTCCAATAATTTCCAGTCGGAATTGCGCCAGCGATAAATACTTTGCTTTACATCGCCCACTACCAGGTTATAATTATCGGCTCCCAGACTGTTGGTTATCAAAGGCCGGAAATTTTTCCATTGTAACAGGGAGGTATCCTGAAACTCATCAATCATAAAATGCTCGATGTTTATTCCGGTTTTTTCGTATACAAAAGGTGTATCGGAGTTGTCGATAATACGGTTAAGCAACATATTGGTATCGGCAAGCAACATAGTGTTTTGCTCGTCGAGCAGTTGTTTTATATGCAGAGCCAAATCGGTCAGAATACCAAATGTATTCAGGTACTTCAGAACGATGGTAGCCGAATTGTACTCAATAATATCGTCGTGCATCCAGGCAATGAGTTGCTGTAAGCCACTTTGAAATCCATTGGAATAGATATTTTCAATGGCTGAAATAACTTCCTGTGGCGTTTTTTTTGCTGTATAGCAATTGCTGATATCTTCGGCAATATCATAAAAACGCTTTCCTAAATCGTCGAAATTGCCATTTGCCAGTTTGTGAAGTGTGTTTACCCCCGATGCTTTTCCGTATTTAAAATCATCTGTCCGTAAACCGGCCTGCGCAATTTGTTGAATGAGTTTATTCGATAAATTTTTTGTTTTCGTTTCAAACGCAGTGCTTATCTGCCGTAATTTGCGTTGGTAGTTTTTCAGAAACTCTCTGTCGTGAAGCTTTTCGCTACATTCTTTGGCTTTGTTCTGGTAGTTTTCCTTGAAAATCTCTTTCCCCAGTTCTTCAATTTCTCTGCGGGGGTTCCAGTTTTCTGACTGTTCAACCCTGTCTTCGGCAAATTGCGTAAGCCATTGTAACAGCTGTTTGTTTTCGTCGAGGTGAAGTTCCAGAAAAAGATTATCGATGGATTGTTGTAGTGTGTTATCGGTGTCGAGTTCAAGATTGTAACTGCCATTCACCCCAATTTCGCGGGCAAAGGCGCGTACCACCTGCTGAAAAAAACGGTCGATTGTACTGATGGAAAACGATGAAAAATCGTGTAGTATGCTTACAAGTAGCTTATGGGCACGTTTATTCACCTGCTCTTCGGATAGTGCATATTTTTCTGTTAACTCTTTTCGGTAGTCTGATTTTCCGCCTTTACTCAGGGTGTAAAGCTCCTCTACAATACGGGTTTTCATTTCGTCGGTAGCCTTGTTGGTGAAGGTTACTGCCAGAATTCGCCGATACGACTTGTCGCTTTCATTTGCAAATAAAAGCTGAATATAATCGCCGGTAAGTCGATGTGTTTTTCCGGAGCCTGCCGAAGCCCTGTATATATTAAGCATGAAGTAAAGTGAAAAATCGGTTTTAATAATCAGATTTTACAAAAATACTTCTTTATTTCTGAATTCAATTCATTCCAGGCGTCGAATCATTTTATTGCTAAATGATTAATGGGTCCAGATGCTTTCCTGTGTATAACACCCACCTTCCATTACTGCATAGGCGCCTTTCGACATTCGTTGGTTGCGCTCCAGTGTTGCAATTTTTTGCATTTCTATCAGACTAAGTACTATGTCGGTAGCTTTAAAGTTCGAGAAAATACGTTCTCTATTGGTCGATTTTGGTATAACAGCCGTTTTTCGTTGCATGCCCCAGGCGAGTACTACCTGTGTTGGTGCGCATTGGTGTGCTGCTGCTATTTCCTGAATAATTTGAGTTTCGGTAACCGATTCGGGAGTATGTATCAGGTGCCGGCTTCCAAGGGGTGAGTAGGCTGTGCTTAAAATAATGTTATCAGTGCAATACTGAAGCAGTGTGTTTTGTTGAAAAAACGGATGCATCTCTACCTGATTCAGTTCAGGCAAAACACCGGTTTCGTATTTTAGCAAATTCATCTTGTTAATATTGAAATTGGATGTGCCCACGTGTTTGGTCAAGCCCTTTTCTTTTAATTGAATCATGGCTTCCCATGTGGAGGACAATGGCATTTCGTGTAGCGAAAGCAAATCGGATGGCGTTTTCGAAAATTTAACACCGGGTTTGAATGCTATTGGCCAGTGCATAAGATACAAATCCACATAATCGAGCTGCAGATCTTTAAGTGAGTTTTGGATCGCTTTTTCTACTCTTAAAGGATCGTGCTCGGAATTCCACAATTTTGTGGTTATAAATAATTCTTCACGCTTAACGAGATTGTCTTTAATAGCCTGCCTGATAGCCAGACCTATTTCAGCTTCATTCTCATAGATATACGCACAGTCCAGATGCCTGTAACCTGCTTCAATGGCATGAAGAACTGCGTCAAAAACCTCGTTTGGTTTGGATTGCCATGTACCAAGACCTATTGATGGCATGGCATCGCCGTTGCGGAAATATAAATGTTTCATGCTTATTAGTGTGGTTTTATGGCTTATAAGTCAATGTTTTAAACTTAAAATCAAACGTTTGTTAGTAAACTATTGTTCATTTTGAAATAAAAAAGGCTTTGAGATAGCTCAAAGCCTTTCGAAAACTATTTAAAGTTCATTCGTTGAATTACATTTCCCACTGTTCCAGCGAATCTATTAAATCGTCGAACGTTTTAACTTTTGATTTTGCCTGAACGTCTGCAATTTGTTGTTCTGTTTCGGCATCGTAGGTATCGGCCTCTACATCGCGGATTACACCAATGGCAATAGGGAAATCAGGGCCTTCCATCATGGCTAATTTCGTTTGAAGGGTAGTATCTTCACATTTTGCATCATGTACGAGTAAGTCAGCTTCCGTAATTCCGTTTTCGCCCAAAGTAACCACTTTCAGGTTAAAACCGTCGGCTACCAAACCTTTATCGCTGTTTTTACCAAAAATCATTGGCTTGCCATGCTCCAAGATGATGATACGGTCATAACGGGTTTCTTTTTCCGAAATCCAGTTGTGTGCGCCATCGTTAAAAATAACACAGTTTACCAGACATTCAACTACTGAAGTACCTTTGTGTTGTGCGGCCGCTATCATTGTAGCCTGCGACGATTTTAAATCGACATCCAATACTCTTCCAAAAAAAGTACCGCGTGCTCCTAAGGTTAGCTCAGCCGGACGAAACGGGCGTTCAACAGTGCCGAATGGCGACGATTTTGTAACAAATCCTTTTTTAGTTGTAGGAGAAAACTGTCCTTTTGTTAAACCATAAATCTGGTTATTGAATAAAAGCACATTCAGGTCAACATTGCGTCGAACACTGTGAATAAAGTGGTTTCCTCCAATGGCTAAACAGTCGCCATCGCCGGTAATTTGCCAAACGGTAATTTCAGGGTTGGCCACTTTTACGCCGGTAGCCACTGCCGCACCACGTCCGTGAATTGTGTGATAACCATAACCTGAAGTATAATAAGGCAGGCGCGACGAACATCCGATACCTGAAATGGTAGCAATATTGTGAGGCGCAACACCTAGCTCGGCCATTGCTTTTTGTAAGGTGTTCAGTATGGCATAGTCGCCACATCCGGGGCACCAGCGAACGTATTGATCGCTTTTAAAATCCTTCGCTGTATATTGTTTTTGTAAAGTTTCCATTCTGTTTTTAGTCTTAACTGTAAACTACTAACTATTAACTGTTTTCAAAATTGCTTCTTCCAGTTCGGCCACTGTAAAAGGCTGACCCTGAACTTTGTTGAACTGTAAGTATTCGCCCGGTACTTTCGAACGCAGGTAGGTGGCAAATTGCCCGCTGTTTAATTCACACACCAACACTTTTTTATACTTTTCGATAATTGTTTTTGTGTTTTTAGGTAGCGGGTGAATATAGTTGAAGTGTGCTAAAGCCACTTTTTGCCCGTTTTCGTTCAGGTTTTTCACAGCTGTCATTAAATGTCCGTGAGTAGAACCCCAGCTAATAACCAATGTGTCAGCAGTATCATTGCCTTCAACACTGATTTCGGGAATTACATTGCTGATATAATCAATTTTTGCCTGGCGGGTGTCAACCATTTTCTGGTGATTGGCTCCATCGGTTGAAATTGCACCGGTGTTATAGTCTTTTTCAAGTCCGCCATTGCGCTGTGTAAATCCTTCCATACCGGGTACAGCCCAGTAGCGTACCAATGTTTCAGGATTACGTGAAGTTACTTTTACGCCTTCCATGCCCGGAGTTACAAAATTTGGTGTAATCGCAGGTAAATCGGCCAGTTTTGGCAATTTCCAAAGCGATGAACCATTGGCGATGTAAGTGTCGGTTAAAAGTATAACCGGAGTCATATGTTCCAATGCCAATTTTGAAGCCATATACGCGTAATGGAAACAATCGTCGGGCGTGTTTGCAGCCATTACTACAGCCGGCGATTCGCCGTTTCGTCCGTAGAGCGCCTGCAATAAGTCGGTTTGCTCTGTTTTGGTGGGTAATCCGGTTGACGGTCCACCACGCATAACATCTACAATTACGATGGGTAATTCCGACATAACGGCCAGACCAATGGCTTCTGATTTTAGTGCTAAACCGGGGCCCGACGTGGAAGTAGCTGCAAGTGAGCCTGCAAAAGCAGCTCCGAGTGCAGTTGTTATACCGGCAATTTCATCTTCCGCCTGCACAACTTTAACCCCCATGTCTTTACGGTTAGCTAATTCCTGCATGATATCTGTTGCTGGTGTAATAGGGTAACTGCCCAGGAAAAGTTGTAACCTGGCTTTTTGAGCAGCAGCAATTAGTCCCCATGCAGTTGCTTTGTTACCATTAATGCTGGTATAACGACCTTTGGGTACTACATGCGATTTATCGACCTGAAAAGTCGATACTGATAAATGCAGGTTGTTACCATAGTTAAAACCATCGGTAAGAACTTTTATGTTTGCTTGTAATATGGTTGGTTTTTTACTGAACTTATTCTGTAAAAAATGTATTGCCTGGTCAATAGGGCGGTTAAATAACCAACACACTAAACCTAAAGCAAACATGTTTTTACTGCGTAATACCGATTTGTTGTCCAGTCCCATTCCCTCCAGACTTGCTATTGTAAGTGTTGTCAGAGGAGCCGGAATTATCTGTATTGTTTCCGATAGTTTTAATTCTTCAAAAGGATTATCTGTGGTAAATCCTGCTTTTTCAAGGTCTGATTTTGCAAACGAATCGTTGTCAATTATCAGGACTCCGTTTTTCTTAATGCCTTTTGCATTCACTTTAAGTGCAGCAGGGTTCATTGCAATCATTACATCAGCATCGTCGCCCGGTGTATAAATTTTATTTGCACCCAGGTTTACCTGAAAACCCGAAACACCTCCAAGAGTCCCCTGTGGGGCACGAATTTCGGAGGGAAAATCAGGGAAAGTAGAGATCTCATTTCCAAGGATAGCCGACAGGTTCGAAAATAAAGTACCTGTAAGCTGCATACCATCGCCAGAGTCGCCTGTGAATCTGATTACCACATTGCCGGCTTCTGTTTTGTTTGTATTAGCCATTCTATTGTTTGTTTACAATTTTTTTTGATTTTTGCAAAAACTGTTCGTTTTTGAGTATTGATTTGTGTTATTATTCTAGTTCGCTATAACACATTAAAACTCTGCATTGTTCGGTGTGCGTGGAAAAGGAATTACATCGCGTATATTTCCCATACCCGTAACAAATAATAATAAACGCTCAAAACCCAGTCCAAAGCCTGCGTGAGGGGCTGTTCCAAATTTACGTGTTTCTAAATACCACCATATATCTTTTTCAGGCACACCCATTTCGGCAGCTCGCTCGCGCAATTTATCGTAGTTTTCTTCTCTTTGAGAACCGCCAATAATTTCGCCGATCTTCGGGAATAAAACGTCCATAGCACGTACAGTTTTGCCATCGTCGTTTTGTTTCATATAAAACGATTTAATTTCCTTCGGATAGTCGGTCAGAATAACCGGTTTTTTGAAATGTTGTTCTACCAGATAGCGTTCGTGTTCCGACTGCAGGTCGGTACCCCAATCCACCGGAAACTCAAATTTATGACCGTTTGCCACGGCTGCTTTCAGAATTTCAATACCATCGGTATAGGTTAGTCGTTTAAAATCGTTGCTAACCACAAGGTTCAGGCGTTCGTA
>JBLIZK010000410.1:0-9723 GCA_048859825.1 Paludibacter sp. | reverse complement strand
TCGGAGCTTTAAAAATTCCTCCAATTGCACCGGCAGCACCGCAACCTACCAAAAGCATCAGTGTTTTCTGGTCGAGTTTGAAGAATTTACCAAGATTGGAAGCAATGGCTGACCCTGTGAGCACAATGGGTGCCTCAGCTCCAACCGAACCGCCGAAACCAATGGTAAATGAACTACCCACCAATGAGGTCCAAGTGTTATGTCGTTTGATAATGCTTTTGCGCTGCGAAATGGCATAGAGAATGCGCGTTATACCATGGCTTATGTCGTCGCGAACTACTTTTCGTACAAATAGTGAACTTATCAGAATGCCGATTGACGGAAAAACAAGGTACCAGAAATTTACATCACTCTTACTGAAACTTTCCACCAAAAAGTGTTGAATATAGTGAATGGTGGTTTTTAATAAAAATGCGGCAATAGCTGTAAGTATACCCACAGTAAGGCTTAAAATGAGCATGAACTGGCGATGATTGATATGCTGTTCGCGCCATGCAAGCATTTTTTCGTACCACAATTTTCTTCCTATCATTTTTTTTTATACCGATTATGTTTACAAAGATAATAAAATCAAATTAAACATAAGTAAACAAATGTATGCTTCTGCAGGGCTTACATGCCTTTGCCTTTGAGGAGAATTTCGATGGTATAGATTAATATGCGCATATCGTTCATCAACGACATGTTTTCGATGTAAATGATGTCGTAATTCAGTCGTTCAATCATTTTTTCAACGGTATCTGAATAACCGATTTTTATGGGGCCCCACGAGGTAAGTCCCGGACGAATTTTGTAAAGCAGGCAATAATAAGGAGCCTCTTCTATTATTTTGTTGATGTAGTATTTTCGTTCGGGACGTGGGCCTACAATGCTCATGTCGCCTCTCAGAATGTTCCAGAATTGGGGAAGCTCATCAATGCGGTATTTCCGTAATATCCGCCCGATAGAGGTAATTCGTTCGTCGTTGGGGCTGCTCAGCATTGGTTTGCCGTTTTCGGCATCCACATACATGGTTCTGAATTTTAAAATATTAAAAGGTTTGCCGTAACGTCCGATGCGTTCCTGTTTGTAAAACACGGGGCCTTTGGAATTGGCTTTAATGGCCAGTGCAAAGTAGATAAACAGAGGGAGTAACAATAATAACATGCTTGCCGATAAGGCAATGTCCAGTATGCGTTTGAATGCTATTTGCCACGAAGGCATTTGTACGTCGGTTAAACTTACGAGGGGCTGTATACCTGTGCTGGTAATACGGGCGCTTCCTGTCAGTATTTCGTACAGGCGGGGAGTGAAGCTAATCCCTATATCGAAGCGGTAAAGTGTATTGATGTACGAGAATAACTTTAACTCATCGGGGTCGTCGAGTGCAATAATGGCTTCGTCAATATGGTTTTGCTCAATGATTTTATCAATCTGGTTAAAGTGCCCGCAAATCTGTTCTTTGGGTACCGGGCCTGATGCATTATCCACCTGTACATATCCGATGAATGTATTCCGGTTATCTGCACCGAAAAAATCACCGGCTATCCGATGGGCATTTTTACCTGTGCCGATGATAAGAATGTTGTGTTTTAATCTACCGGCAGTATAGTCTTTTTGTATGCCTTTGTACACCAATATGCGAAAAAAGAGGGTGACAACGAAAAACAGTATAAAAAGTGTTGAAAGCGATATGTAATAATAGTTGCTCGACACGCGAATGTCGTCAATCATAAAAAAGAAAAATACAACTACTGATAATAGGAAGGCCGAAAATAAGGTAGCCAGTGTAATTGATAGGCTGTTTTGCTTATCCGTTTTCAGATAAAAGCCTGACAGGTAGTGTGTAGCAGCTGCCACGAAAGGGAAAAACACAAATGTAAGGTAATATTTGGGCTTTACCACAAAGAATTCAATTTCGTTTATTATTGAAATATCATTGAATGCTTTGCGAAATACAATGAAAAGTACCCATACTATAATTGCCGATATTACATCGGCACTCAGGTATCGGTAAATTAGTTTGTTATTTCTCATTTCGTAATATTTTAAACGTGCCTCCCTTGCCAATTTGCATTACGGAAGGTATATAGAGCGGATTTTTGTCTTTGTTAAACTTTACCTGATACAAGTTGTCCTTGTGTAAAAATTCAAAATCAGTTGCTTTAAATTTATGCCGGTTTTCTTCCAAACAAAAAAGAGGCTGCCTGAATCGGTCGCACAGGTAATTGCTAAAGGGCCAGTTGCTTATTCGAAACCCGGTGTTTTTGTTGAGTACATCCGGTAGGTTGCGATAACCATCGGGTACAATTATCAGGGGCTTATCCGATACTTCAGTTAACTCCCAAACAATATCGGGCAATTCGTCGGTTACGCTATGTAAGCGGGGTATGGAGGCAAAAAGCAGTAATTGATCATATTTACCTTCTTTGTTCGCCTCAATTAATGCGCCAACAAGTGTTGCGTTGCTGGCATCGCAGGCAATTATGCTGCCACAATTGGTGCGAACGGAAATATATCCACCATTTCGAAGCATTTCTACTGATTTCGATAAGTCCTCTCTGAAATCAGGTTTATCTGTTTGTGTCATTGTTTGTTAAGCGTATAACCTGTTCTGTTTCTAACGTAAAAGTTAAAATATTATTGTAAAATATTTTCATTTTATGCAAATATACGCAATTTATAGCATTGTGTCTTATTCTGAACCGGTTTGATTGTTTTGATAATGCATCGTTCTTCTGTTGGTATTACTTTTAAATTATTACAATTATTGACATATTCGAATAAATTTGTATCTTTACCAATTGAGAAATAGCTGAAAGTGAATTGCGGATGATGCCTTGTGTTGATGTTAATTTGATGAGTGTGGATGCATATAAATGGCTGTTTTTAAGTGCGAAATAATAGTATACAATGATAAATAAATGGATTTTTCAACAACAAAACAATGAACAGTTACAGAAAATAAAACAATTAGCAGAAGAGTTAAACATTAGTCCGGTTCTTTCACAATTGCTTGTACAACGTGGAATAACCACTTTTGATGAAGCACGTGATTTTTTTCGCCCCGACTTGTCGCAACTGCACGATCCATTTCTGATGGCCGATATGAGAAAGGCTGTGGAACGATTGTCGGAAGCATTGCGATTAAATCAGAAAATCCTGATTTATGGCGACTACGATGTGGATGGAACAACTTCTGTTTCCCTTGTGTATAAATTTCTGAACCGTTATTACAACAATCTCGACTTTTACATTCCCGACCGTTACAGCGAAGGTTATGGTATATCGTACCAGGGAATTGATTTTGCGGCCGATAATGATTTTAAGCTGATTGTGGCACTCGACTGCGGCATTAAAGCTGTGGAAAAGGTAAAATATGCCAGCGATAAAGGTGTCGACTTTATTATCTGCGATCACCATACGCCGGATGCTGAATTACCTTCGGCAGTGGCCGTGCTCGACCCTAAACGCAGCGATTGTCATTATCCGTACAAGGAACTCTCGGGGTGCGGTGTAGGCTTTAAACTAATGCAGGCTTTTGCCATGGAAAACAATATCGATTTTTCGGAACTGACTCCTTTGCTCGATTTGGTGGCCTTGAGTATTGCTTCGGATATTGTGCCCATTACCGGCGAAAACCGCATACTGGCATTTTTCGGTCTGAAGCAGATCAACGCCAATCCGGGTATCGGCCTAAAAAGTATTCTGGATGTGTGTGGCATAGCCGACAGGGAATTGTCTATTAGCGATATTGTATTTAAAATTGGGCCACGTATCAATGCTTCGGGACGCATGAAAAGCGCTACGGAGGCTGTACAGCTTCTTATTACCAACGATCCTGGTTTTGCAAAGGAAAAAAGCGGCACTATCAACGAGTATAACAACGACCGCAAAGACCTCGATAAAAATATTACCGACGAAGCCATTGCTTTGATTGGCGCCGACTCAAGGTATGCTGAACGCAAATCGATTGTAGTGTATAAACCCGATTGGCACAAAGGGGTGATTGGTATTGTAGCGTCGCGCCTGTCCGAAGAGTTTTACAAACCAACCATTGTGCTTACTCAGTCGAATGGTTTGGCCTCAGGTTCGGCCCGCTCGGTGCCCGGGTTTGATATTTACAAGGCCATTGACTCCTGTCGCGATTTGCTCGAAAACTTTGGAGGTCATATGTATGCTGCTGGTTTATCGCTCAAAGAAGAACATATTGAGGAGTTTACCCGCCGTTTCGAAGCCTTTGTGTGCACCAATATACTGGAAGAACAAACCTATCCGCAAATTGATGTGGATGCTGAACTCCGGTTTAGCGATGTAACACCCAAATTTTACAGAGTGCTCAAGCAGTTTGGACCATTTGGTCCGGGCAATATGAAACCTGTTTTTGTTACCCGTAAAGTAATTGATTATGGTACAAGCAGGTTGGTAGGGAAGGAGCAGGAGCACCTGAAACTGGAGTTGGTCGATTCGAGTTCGGAAAATGTGATGAACGGAATTGCCTTCAGAATGCATGCCTTCAATACTCACCTGAAAGCATTGAATCCGCTGGATATCTGTTATACCATTGAGGAAAATACCTTTAATGGCAATACCAATATTCAGCTGATGATTAAAGACATAAAGATAGAAGGCGGAAAATAATCCCTTTAAAACCATTTACCACAAACGAACGATGCAATTGTTTCTACAAATATGTCGCTACTCCGTAGCTTGGGGAATGTTGTTGATGAGGTGCGAAGCAGTGATTTTATTTGTAGATAATGAACAATGTGAGTTTATCCGGGTGCAGAGCACCGAAACATTTTAATTATTGATTGGCAATGGCAAGGGTGCAGCAAGCTACAACGCCGGCGGTTTCGGTACGTAAGCGGCTATTGCCCAGCGATACGGGTTGATAGCCGTTTTTTATGGCGGCTTCTACTTCTTCCTTGCTGAAATCGCCCTCGGGTCCAATCAGAATAATAACCGAAGTTCCTTTTGTAATGCAGTTTTGCAGTAGTCGTTTGTCTTCGTTGTAACAATGAGCAATAAACTGTTGTTCGGCTTTGGCCGATTTCAAAAAGTCGGTAAACGAACACGACGGGTTTAAAACCGGGAACTTGGATTTGAGCGATTGCTTTGATGCGGATACAATGATTTTTTCGAGCCGCTCTTCTTTTATTATTTTCCGTTCCGAATTATGACAAAAGAGTGCTGTAATTTCATCGATGCCAATCTCGGTGGCTTTTTCGATGAACCACTCAATCCTGTCGATATTCTTAGTGGGTGCAATGGCTATGTGTAGTTTGTAATCCCGATTGCTTTCGTCAATGAGTTGCCCCGTGATTTCGAAACCGCAATGTTTATGGTGCGGTGCGGTAATGCGTGCATTGTAAAAGCCACCTTTACCATCCACAATTTGTATGGCATCGCCTGCTTTCAGGCGCAGTACTTTAGCCGCATGCAAGGATTCCTCTTCGGACAATACACAGGCTTCGGACAGAGTGGGGCAGTAGAAGATGGTCATAATTCCTTAATACACCTCACCTTTGGCGGCCAGCAGGGTGTTTTTAAGCAATGAAACAATGGTCATAGGTCCGACGCCACCGGGAACGGGAGTGATGTACGAGCATTTGGGTGCAACTTCGTCGAATTTCACATCGCCACTTAGGCGAAAGCCGCTTTTGGTGGTTGCTGATGGTACGCGGGTGGTACCTACGTCGATAATTACGGCACCCGGCTTTACCATATCGCCCGTCAGAAATTCGGGCTGACCAAGCGCTGCTATTATAATGTCGGCTTCGAGGCAGATTTTTTTCAGGTTGCTGGTACGGCTGTGACAAACCGTTACGGTTGCATCGCCGGGGTAGCCTTTTTGCATCATCAACGATGCTACGGGTTTACCTACAATGTTTGAACGACCAATTACCACACATTTTTTGCCCGCAGTGGGTATTTCGTAGCGTTTAAGCAATTCAATAATGCCCGAAGGTGTGGCCGAAACGTAACAGGGTAGGCCTATCGACATACGTCCTACATTTATCGGGTGAAAGCCATCCACATCTTTCCGATAATCAATGGCTTCGATTACTTTTTGTTCGGATATATGTTTGGGCAAAGGTAACTGCACAATGAATCCATCGAGTTCGGGGTTTTTGTTCAGTTGGTCAATTTTTGCTAAAAGCTCAGCTTCGGTTACATCGGCTTCCAATGCAATTTTAGTTGAGGTGAAACCTACCTGTTCGCACGATTTTACTTTGTGAGCTACATAGGTTTCGCTGCCTCCGTCGTGGCCTACAATAATTACAGCCAGGTGCGGACGGCGTTTGCCAGCGGCCACCATGGCTTCGACTTCGGCGGCAATTTCCTGCTTTACCTGATCCGAAATAGCTTTTCCGTCGATTAAGACTCCTAAATCCCCTGAAGGGGACTTTAAGTTGGCATTTCCTTTTATATTGTTATTCATATATGTATTCTTTAAATCCCCCGTGGGGGATATAGGGCGCCGTATTTATCTTCTTTTTCCCAGTTTAAGTTTTCCCTGGTGCATGGTGGCCATTTTCATCATTTTGCTGGTTTGCTCAAATTGTTTGAGCAGGCGGTTTACTTCCACAATGGTGGTTCCGCTACCACGGGCAATTCGATTTTTACGGCTGCCGTTTAAAATGGATGGGTTTTCACGTTCTTTAGGAGTCATTGAGTGGATAATCGCTTCGATTCCCTTGAAGGCATTGTCGTCGATTTCCACATCTTTCAGTGCTTTGCCCATTCCCGGAATCATAGCTGCCAAATCCTTGATATTCCCCATTTTTTTTATCTGAGCAATTTGCGACAGGAAGTCGTTGAAGTCGAACTGGTTTTTGGCAATTTTTTTTGTCAACCGACGGGCTTCTTCCTCGTCGTACTGTTCCTGGGCGCGTTCAACCAGCGAAACGATATCGCCCATACCCAAAATACGGTCGGCCATACGTTCGGGGTAAAACACATCCAGCGCATCCATTTTTTCGCCTGTACCTACAAACTTAATGGGTTTGTTAACAACAGAGCGTATCGAAAGTGCAGCACCACCGCGGGTGTCGCCATCCAGTTTTGTAAGGATAACGCCATCAAAATCGAGGCGGTCGTTGAATTCTTTGGCAGTATTTACGGCATCCTGTCCGGTCATAGAGTCGACTACAAACAGAATTTCCTGAGGTTGAATGGCTTTTTTGATGGCGGCAATCTCCAACATCATTGCTTCGTCAATAGCCAGACGGCCGGCGGTATCGACAATAACAACGTCGTTATTGTGTAGTTTGGCATATTTGATGGCCGCTTCGGCAATAGCTACCGGATTTTTGCTTTCGAGGTCGGAATAAACAGGTACGTTTAATTGTTCGCCCAATACTTTTAATTGCTCAATAGCCGCCGGACGGTATACGTCGCAGGCAACAAGTAAAGGGTTTTTAGCGCGTTTGTTTTTAAGCAGGTTGGCCAGTTTGCCGGAGAAAGTGGTTTTACCCGAACCTTGTAACCCTGACATTAATATTACGGCCGGATTGCCTTTCAGGTTGATGTCCACGCTTTGTCCGCCCATAAGTGCCGCCAACTCGTCGTGTACAATTTTTACCATCAACTGACTTGGCTTCAGCGATGTTAATACATCCTGACCCAGCGCTTTTTCCTTTACCGTGTCGGTAAAAGTTTTGGCAATTTTATAGTTTACGTCGGCGTCCAATAAGGCCTTACGTACATCTTTCAGGGTTTCAGCTACGTTAATCTCGGTGATTTTTCCTTCACCTTTTAAAATTTTAAACGACCTTTCAAGTCTCTCACTTAACGATTCGAACATATTTTCTGAGCTATTTAGTATTGCTTCTTAATTCATTGGGGGCGATACAATGTTTAGTTTTTCACTTTATATGTTCCCATGAATAATGATTTGTTTTTTTTGCGAACACAAAAGTACAAAAAAATGCTGAAACAGAAATGTATTGTATTAGGGGATTTTGTCTGGTAGTTCAGGACGAATGATGTTTATGCTTTTGTATGGTTGAAGTTGTTTAAAAGTAATATAATCATTGTTTTGTAATAGAAATATGTTGGTAAGCTTCTTATTTTGATGTTTTTTTTCTGATTTTTATACAAATTGTTGAAAAAATTGTAACTTTACCTCCCTTTTCAATTTTTTGAAATGGGTATTTGTATTGATATTAAACATATTGTAATTAATCAAGGTAAAAGGTATGAAAAAACTTTTAACGGTATTTGTGGTTTTGGCTATTTCGCTCACAGCAGCTATGGCCCAGACTAAACTACAGGGAATTGTGAAAGTGGCAGGCTCCGAAACTCCGCTACAGGGAGTGAAAGTGACGCTGATGAAACAGAACATTTCCACACAAACCAACGCAGAAGGCGAGTTTACACTCTCGTACATTGAGTCGGGAGACGAAGAACTGAGTTTTTCGCGCGAAGGTTATTTCCCACAAATAAAATTGGTAAGTATAAAAAAGAATGTTACCACCAATGTGGGGGTAATTACTTTGATAGTAGATACACACCAAGAAATGAAGCAGGAGATAGTGTTGCAGTTAAGCGAAAGTTCGCTTGATTCGGGCGACGATTCACGTTCGCAAAGCATTTCAGGCTCAATTTCATCAAGAGGCGATGTCTATAATTCTCAAACAAGTTATTCTTTCAGTCCCATGCGTTTCCGTTTGCGTGGTTACGACCAGAATTATGAAACCACTTATATTAACGGTGTCATGTTTAACGGGTTGGAGCGAGGCGAGTTTAATTATTCCGGTTTGGGAGGCTTGAACGATGCATTCCGTAATCAGGAAGAAACCATCGGGCTTACACCAAACAATTATAGTTATGGTAATTTAGGAAGTACCACCAATATCAATACCAAAGCAACAGCTTTTGCTGCCGGTTCAAAAGCCAGTTTGGCCTATAGCAACCGTGCATATAAACTGCGCGGACAGTATACCTATGGAACAGGATTAATGGCTAACGGATGGGCTTTTGCTGCATCGGCTGTAGTTCGCTGGTCCGACAAAGGAATTGTGGATGGTACTTTTTATAATTCGGCAGGTTACTTTTTATCAGCCGAAAAAGTTTTCGGAAAACACAGCCTTTCGTTGGTGACTTATGGTGCGCCCACACAACGCGCACAGCAAAGTGCGTCAACACAGGAAACATATGATTTGGCCGGCTCAATTTACTACAATTCGTATTGGGGTTACCAAAACGGGAAGGTTCGTAATTCGCGAATTGTGAAAAGTTTTGACCCTACGGCTATTTTGAATCATGAGTTCAGAATCAATGAAAAGTCGGTTTTACGTTCAGGTTTAGCGTACCATTATAGTATGTACAGCAATTCGGCCCTGAATTTTTACAATGCTACCGATCCTCGTCCTGATTATTACCGGAATATGCCAAGTTACCAAACTGAGTCCGAAGCAGCCAGTTGGATAACTTACTTGTGGAAGTCGGATGTGAATACACGTCAGTTAAACTGGGACGAACTTTACCGTTCAAACATGGTAAACCGAAATAAGGCATTTTCGGATACAGCGCGCTACTCGCTTGAACGCCGTCATAATAATCTGGAAGAGATTATGTTTAATTCAACCTTTGTAAGCCAGATAAACGATAACCTTAAACTCACAGCGGGTGTTCAGGCTAAAAAATCGAAAGGTATTCATTATAAAACAATGGAAGACTTGTTGGGTGGAAGTGAATGGATAGATATTGACCAGTTTGCTGAGCGTGATTTTCCGA
>JBLIZK010000409.1:0-4139 GCA_048859825.1 Paludibacter sp. | reverse complement strand
AAGTCCATTTCCTCAACGAAATTGTGACTGAGCGTTTGCAACAAAACCCTATGGCCTACGATAAGGATGGCGAAATGCATTACGATATTATTTCGGCTTTTATAAAATCGATACGCGGCAGCGATCCTGATGCAGCTATTTACTGGCTGGCACGCATGGTGGCTGGTGGCGAGGATCCCAAATTTATTGCCCGTCGATTGGTTATTTCGGCAGCCGAGGACATAGGACTTGCAAATCCGAATGCGCTTTTACTGGCAAATGCCTGTTTCGATGCTTTACAGAAAATTGGCTGGCCCGAAGGTCGCATTATTCTGGCCGAAGCCACTGTGTATCTGGCAGCATCGCCCAAAAGTAATTCAACCTACCTGGCCATTGATGCTGCTTTGGCATTGGTTGAGAAAACCGGTAACCTGCCTGTTCCGCTTCACTTGCGCAATTCTCCGACAAAGTTAATGAAAGACCTGAATTATGGTAAGAACTATAAATACTCACACGATTTCCCAAATAATTTTGTGATTCAACAGTTTATGCCCGATGAATTACAAAAAACATCTATTTGGAAAGTACAGAATAATCCGGCCGAAAAAAAACTGGGCGAGTGGTTGCATTCACTTTGGAAGGATAGATATTAAAAAACAATACCGCCCTCACATTTAACATGTTAGAGCGGTATTTTTATTGAATTACAAAAAAGTGCTTTTAAACAAAGCTATATAAGAAAACGATATTTGCTTCAAATGCTGGTTTTTTACTACCCTCAATTTCCAATACTACATGTAGTTCGGCTTTCGTAGTGCCACGTAAATTTACTACCGATACAAGTTTTACGCGCACCCTGACAAAACTGTTTACCGTTACAGGCTGCATAAAACGCAGTTTCTCAATACCATAATTCACGGTCATTGTAGAATTCCGGATTTCAACAATCTGATCCCAAAGATGCGGCAAAATTGACAAATTCAGATAGCCATGTGCAATTGTAGTTTTAAAGGGACCATTTTTCGCCTTCTCTTCATCACAGTGTATCCACTGATGATCCAGCGTAGCATCAGCAAATAAATTTATTTGCTCTTGCTTAATTTGAATATATTCCGACACACCCAGTTCCTTACCTTCGAACTGTTTAAATTCATCAAAACTGCTAATAATTATTGGACTCATGAAACTCTCTGATTTTGATTAGAAAACTGCTCACACACTGCTTATTTGTGCAAATTTAATGTTTTTTTTCGCAATATAGAAGATTTCGTGTAAAAATTTGATGAATATTTTGATTGTTTTATTTAGATAATTTATTAATTCTATTTAAAAACTTTCCTTCCAAAAAAACAATTCCCCGGTTGTAATAGTTAATAGTTTTAAAAGTTATTCGCAGTACAATTATACTTATTTTTCGACAAAAGTATTTTTTTGTATCTTTGTCAACAACTTAAGATTTATAATCATTACAAAAAAGTTTTAAAATTAAACATACATAAATTCAGAAGAAAATGGAAGAATTAAATGCTGTAATCCAACAGGTTGTACAGGTTTCCCCAATCATGAAAGTATTCAGAATCGCACCGATTGGATGGGAACTACCGGATTTTAAACCAGGTCAGTTTGTGGCAATCGGACTCCCTCCAACTGCCGAGAAATGCGCAGAAGCTACCGATGAGCCAGTTGAGCCGGATCAGGAAAAATTAATAAAAAGAGCTTATTCAATTGCTTCGTCTAATTTATCAAAAGAATACGTAGAGTTTTACATCACTTTAGTGCATTCAGGTGCATTAACTCCACGTTTATTCAACCTGAATATAGGTGACAAAATTTGGTTAGGCAATAAATTTGTTGGAATGTTTACTCTCGACCAGATTGACGAAGATCAAAACATTGTTTTAATTGGAACAGGAACAGGTGTAGCACCTTATATGAGTATGTTACGTACCGATGCCCTTCACCGTAAAGGCCGTATTGTTGTAATACACGGAGCTGCAAATTCATGGGATTTAGGTTATTCGTCGGAATTAAATCTGCTACAGGTTCTTTCGCCAAAATTCAATTACATTCCTACAATTACAAATCCTGAACGCGAACATGTTGAATGGAATGGTCGTAAACAATTTATTCAGGATATTTGGGATGAAGGTGCCATTGAAAAACTTTGGGGATTTAAACCTACAGCCGAAAATACGCACGTTTTCTTATGTGGTAATCCACGTATGGTTCAGGGTATGGTTGACGCACTTGAAGCCGATGGCTTTAAAGAACATACACGCAAGGAAGCCGGACAAATCCACGTTGAAAAATTCTAACAGAAATTTGAATATAAAAATACACCCGGGTTGTTTCACAACCGGGTGTTTTTGTTTTAAATAGTTCAAATTTCAAACATTTATTATCTTTGTAAGGTATTTTCCGTTCAATTTTTGAATATATTTCCAAATATCCATCAATAGGAGAGCTAAAAATTATGAATTATGGATTTATTAGGGTGGCTGCAGCTATCCCCGACATAAAAGTAGCCGATTGCAGTTACAATATTTCACAAATAATAGATATTGCTCAAAAAGCAGACAATCAGCAAATTCAGGCTATTTGCTTTCCTGAACTATGTATTACCGGATACACATGTGCCGACCTGTTTTTTCAAAGTGAATTACTACATCAGGCCGGTAATGCATTGCATGAATTGCAATTACAAACAGCAAAATTAAATTGCGTTATAATAGTTGGAATGCCATTCGAACTAAAAAACCAACTCTTCAACGTAGCAGTTGTATTACAAAGAGGCAAAATCCTGGGCATTGTTCCCAAAACTCACTTACCAAACAACAACGAGTTTTACGAAAAAAGATGGTTCACTCCATCTGCCTCCATCACCGACCAGTCAGTAAATTTCCGCAATCAGGATATTCCATTTGGAACTGACCTGCTTTTCACATCCGGCGCTTTCAGTTTTGCGATTGAACTCTGCGAGGATTTATGGGTACCCATACCACCAAGTTCGCAACATGCCGTACAAGGGGCAGAGCTGATATTCAACCTGTCGGCCACCAACGAGCTAATCGGGAAACATCAATATCTGCGTCAGTTAATTGAGCAACAGTCGGCCCGTTGCAATGCCGGATACATTTACTCATCAGCCGGATATGGCGAGTCGACCACTGACGTGGTTTACGCCGGCAATGGAATTATAGCCGAAAACGGAAAAATTGTAGCTTCCACTAAACGTTTTGTGTTTGAACCACAATTGGCAGTGTCCGAAATTGACGTAGAACGCTTGCGTTCGGAACGAATACGCAACAGCAACTTTGGTAATAGCCGTACTGATAAAACCTATCGTAAAATCAGTTTTGAAACTGTAGGTTTCGATGTACACAGCATACATCGTGTGTTTGAGAAACACCCATTTGTGCCTTCGCTTACCAACCGAAATGAGAGTTGTGAAGAAATTTTCTCAATTCAGATGGGAGGTTTAGCCAAACGATGGAAACACACCAATGCAACCACGCTCATTCTGGGTATTTCGGGAGGTCTGGACTCTACACTTGCACTTTTGGTATGTATAAAGACAGCGGACAAACTGGGTTACGACCGGAAAAGAATTGTAGGTATTACAATGCCCGGTTTTGGCACCACCGACCGCACCTATACGAATGCCTTGAGCCTGATGAAGTCCTTAGGGATAACCGTAAAAGAAATATCGATAAAAGACGCATGCATACAGCACTTTAAAGACATTGAACACGATGCATCGGTGCACGATGTAACTTACGAAAATACGCAGGCGCGTGAACGAACACAGATATTAATGGACTACGCCAACAAACACAATGGAATAGTGATAGGAACAGGCGACTTATCCGAATTAGCTTTGGGTTGGGCTACATACAACGGCGATCACATGTCGATGTACGCCGTTAACAGCGGCGTACCAAAAACTTTAGTACGTTATTTGGTAGATTGGGTTTCGCACCAACTGGATGCCTTTTCAGAAATAATTTTGCAGGATGTGCTCGACACACCGGTTAGCCCGGAACTATTACCCGCTGATGCCAACGGTGAGATTGCACAAAAAACAGAAGATCTCGTGGGACCATATGAACTGCACGATTTTTATTTATATTATTTTGTTCGTTTTGGTTTTTCACCTGAAA
>JBLIZK010000408.1:0-2030 GCA_048859825.1 Paludibacter sp. | reverse complement strand
TAAAAAAAACAATGCTCTAACCCGGTTATAGAGATTTGTTTCGTTTTGTCTGTAAGTTTCTAACTCTGACGCTTCGGTGAGAAGTTCGCTTAAAGTGGCATTTTTGCAGAAATCGTCCAACGAACGGTTTTTGATGTCCGGATCCGTGGCTATAATAATTGGTATTAATTGACTCATCGTTATTTTTTTAGGTCGGTGATGTTTTGGATTGCAAAAAACTCCAATAATTCAGACATAATCTGTTCCCGATCGTTTCCGGTTAGCGAGAGTGCAAGTTGTGCTTTTAGCAAACCGTACCTTGAACCAATATCAAAACGCAGGTCATTCTTCTCCAAAGCTAAATACTGTTCTCTACGTGCTAATTCATTGAGCGATTCACTTAGTCCAATGCGATTTACATCAGGGTTTTCGACTTGAATTTTAAGTAAATCCATTATTGTTGGTGAAAGTACATGCATACCCATAAAGCACAAATAATGTCCGGCACGAAGTCCCGGTATAATTAGTTTTTGCTCAGCCAGAGTTGGTGTAGGTTTTTCTATTACTTTTTCGATTTGATATAAGTCGTTAGCACCATGAATACGATGTCCACCTATAGTACCATAATTTGGAATCAGATTTTCGCGGGTAGAAGTAACACCTGATACCGAACAATTATTACGAATAGCAATTTCAATCAGGTGTTTGGCAACCGGTATTGATGAACGGTTTACATAAAGATGATCGCCTACCAGGTGCAGAAAATAATCTTTACCTACAAAAGCTGCACCACAGTAGATAGCATAACCATATCCACGGGGTTTATCCTGTTCAATAAATGTTATCAGTTCATCGTTGTTAACCAGCGATTTATAGTTGTCTGCATCGCCGGGTTGCACTACAATTCCGATTTCTTCAATTCCGGCCTGGCGTGCTTCATTTATCAGGATTTCGAGTACTGTTTTGCGGTCGCCGTCTTTATCTACAAGAGTTTGTAATGCCAGATTTCGTTGATCGGGACCAGCCACAGTGATGAGTGCTTTCTTAATTAGCATATTGATTCGGTATTGAAGTGAATAATATGCGAATTAATGCTTTTTAAATGGATTTTGCAAATTTAAATCCGCTTTTTTTAACAAAAAAAGCACCAATGAAAATTCATCAGTGCTTTCTGTTTTTTTGTTGAATGTTTATTCCGAAAGGAATATATATCTGGCAACAACCAGTGCAAATAAAATGTACATCATCCAATGAACTTGTTTTGCTTTTCCGGTAATTACTTTTAATACAGTGTATGCTATAATACCTCCACAAATACCATTTGCAATGCTATAAGTTAAAGGCATTAATATAAATGTAAGAAATGCAGGGAATGCTTCGGTAAAGTCATTGAAATCAATTTCAACAATTGATGAAACCATTAATACACCTACAATAATTAAAGCAGGAGCTGTAGCTGCACTTGGGATAATTAACGCTAACGGAGCCAGAACAAGAGCTATTAAAAATAAAATTCCGGTTGTAACAGCTGTAAGGCCGGTACGTCCTCCTTCGCCAATTCCGGCAGCGCTTTCAACATAGGCTGTTACTGTACTTGTACCCATTAATGCACCAAACGATACACCAAAGGCATCTACTAACATAGCTTTGCCGATTTTTGGAGAATTACCATCTTTGTCAACCAATCCGGCTTTGCCTGCAGTACCTACCAAAGTTCCAAAAGTGTCAAAAAGTTCCACAAAGGTAAAAGTGAAAACCACAGTCCATATTCCCATGTTTAACGCTCCTTTAATGTCGAGTGCACCAACAGCTAATTTGCTGAAATCAGGTAAACTAAATACTTTGAAGTTTTCCGGTATAACAGTTACTCCCATTGGTATACCAATTAAAGTAGCAGCAACGATACCAATGAGTAATGAACCTTTTACACGCAAAGCCATCAATACAGCAGTAATACCCAGGCCTATCAAACAAAGCGACATTGCCGGATTAGTAAAGCTACCCATTCCGATATTCCATTCGAAGAATTTTAATGTTACAGGGCCACCTTT
>JBLIZK010000407.1:0-5398 GCA_048859825.1 Paludibacter sp. | reverse complement strand
TCCCAGCCCTCGTTCCAGCCTTCCACTAAAACCTGATCGAAACCATGCTTGGCGGCAAAATCGATGTATTTTTTCACGTTGGCAGTATTAGCAGCATGCGTTCCATTTGGCGTGGCTTTGGAATAATCGGTTACTCCGAGTTTAATGTGTGTATCGTTGGTATAATTCCATGTGCCACGTCCGATAAACATCTCCCACCATACCCCAATGTATTTTGTTGGTTTAATCCACGATACATCATCGTAGGTACAGGGTTCGTTCAGGTTCAGAATCAGCTTTGATGCGAGTATTTTGCGTGCATCGTCGCTAACTATCACAGTGCGCCACGGTGTGTGAAAAGGTGTATTTATATCGGCTTTTCCACCCCATGCATCCGAAGCTAATATAGCTTTGAATGTATATTTGGAGGCATCAACTGCCAGTTGCATAGCCGGATAATCCAATAAAGCAGCTTCATGAATATTTACATAAATACCATCGGCCGATTTGAGCATAACTGGTGTATTAGTAGCGGGTTGCTCCACCGGTTTTTGAGCAAAAAGTTCATGCACGGCCTTTTTATAAAATGCAGGAATTTCCGAAATATTGCAAGTGGTATATTCATATTCATTGGCATTGAAATCGCCGGGTATCCAGAAGGCTTTGTAGTCGCGTGTGAGATTAAATTCAGTTAATTCGTCCTGAACCACAAAGCAATATATTTTTTCCTGCTTTGGAAATTCGTATCGAAAACCAAGCCCGTCGTTAAACAAGCGAAAGCGGATATTCATTAGTTGCCCTTTGCTTTCAAGTTCAACAAGCATTTCGGTGTGATTATCGGTAATTACCTTTTGTTCGCCCCAAACAGGCTCCCAGCTTGTATTTGAAGCTGAATTGGATGTCTTTAGCAATGTAAATCCTTTGTCCAGGCTTTCGGCTCCGTCTCTTACCACAAAACCCAGTTTGCTCTGACCTATGATTTGTTTGCCTTTATAAGTAAGCGAATAAAATGGAGTTGAGTTTGCGTCTAAACTGAAACTGAGTTCAAGTTGCTTATCGGGCGACTGCAACTTTTGTGCTGTAGCAGTAGAGATGATGAAGAATAACACTAAAAGTAGTGAAGAAATACGTGTTCGTTTCATGTACATTTTCGATTTAAAATTACGACTGCAAATCTAACATGCGAAATGTAAGTTTTGTGTACAGAGTAAATCGAAAAAGTAAACTACTTATGGTTATAAATTGACACTATATAATTATATATCATCAACATAACAATATGAAAGCACACATCAAAAAGTAAGTATAAAAGTGAATCAAAGTAGATATGATTACAATCAAAATATGCAGTATCAGGTTTTATTATACCCAATATTCTGAACAGCATTGATAAAATCCTCACGCGAATACAGAGCATTGTTACGAATTTTCATCCGGTAATTATACACCGTTTGCGGTGAGTAATGCAGAAAGGTCGCAATCTTGGTACTATCTACAATACCCAATCGTACCAATGCATAAATGCGCATTTCAGGCGATAACAGTTCACCTTGTTTGGGTTGAATTCTTTTTTCGGGCTGAAGCAGTTTGTTAAAATCCTCGACAAATGTGGGGTATATATTTAAGAACACCACATCAAAACTATGCAGGAGTTCCTTTAACTCATCTTCTATCAGTGTGGAATTATTGGTTAGCTTCAACAATTCATCGCTTTTATCTTCACGAAGTTTACGATTCACCTTTTTGCGAAATTCTTCCAACTTATCAATATAAGCCGAACACATATTAAATACATACCCGATATATTCTTCTTTAACATGAGCCGACTCGGTCAGGCTTATATTTATCTCGTTCAAACTTTCGTTGGCTTCTTTTAGGCGATGATTTAAATCGTCGAGCGTATTGTGTGCCATTTGTAACCGGGTTTTTTGTCTGCGGATGTAAAATACACTCACAAGTACAAGTAAAAGCATCACCGAAACGCCCACAGTAGCATACATTAGTCTGTTTTGCTTTTTACGGAGTTCGAGTTCGTAACTATCTACTATAATCGGGAGCATTTGAGCTGTTTGCATCATTCTGAAACGGGAATTACTGGCAGTAGAAGCCTCCATAGAGTATTTAATATAATGGTAAGCACGCTCTACATCGCCTTTCTGATACAATACTGTTGCCAGTTTGCGTAGCGAAACAAATTCCTTCACACCGGCTTTCACATCGTTTATTGCCGAAATAATAAGGTATTTTTCCTGGTTTTCAGTATCGTTCAGCGCTCTGTATGTTTCCGAAATATTTTCAGCCAGCATCGCTTTTAAATGAACATCAATGTTCGGGTTCTTCATATGAGGCAAGGTAATTGAAAGTGCTTCTTGGTACTTTTTATCGTACCTGTATTTTAAGCTTTTCACCAAATCATAATCAACAGTACCTTTCTGTATTACCTGCAACAAACTATCGATGTACTGGGCAGCCAGTCGCGAGTATTTTTCCTGTTCGGGTGTACTGAATGAAAACTCTTTTAGTTGCAAATAGGTTGCATGATGTATGTGATAGTAATAGGATAACCTGTCGGGTGCTACGTTTAAATTTCCAAGTATATCCAATGCATCGTTGTACATGCCTGTAATGGAATAAACCTCAGCCAGATTCATCTGAGCTTCCTGTATCCAGCGCGCATCGCCCGATTTAACCGCCACCGCTAATCGTTGTTTAACATAACGATAGGCTGAATCAAGGTTATAGCTTTTAAGTTCGTTAAAAATTTCACCCGTAAGATTAAAAGTAGTGGTTGCATCGCTGCTTTCGGATATTCGCCTGCTTAGGATATTAATTCTTTTTAATCGCTGCGAGAAATAATTGTTTTTCTCCGATAAAATATTGTCCAAACTGTCCAGTTGCTCCTTATTTAACGATGAGAATAAAGGAAACACAAACAAGCTCAGGACAAAATAAGCATATAATTTTTTCATGTATATAGCATTTAAGTAATCTTATTTAAAATTTTCAAAGTGCAATTATACAAATTAAATCAGAAATGACCGATAAAAGAGGGGAAAATGATACTGATATCTGAACTTAGCCTCTCGGTAGTATATAAACATTACTTATTATTTAATTATATCAAAAAAACTGGATGAGATTTGACGCAATTCTACTGTTTTACTTTGCGATACAAGCGTAATTGTTTGGTTACATTTTGATATATATTTGATGTAGTTGGCATTTACAATGTATTTTCTGCTAACACGTTTAAAAATATCAGATGGTAAAAAATCAATAAGTCCTATTAAATTTTCGCGTGCAACCACATCTTTATTGTTATTTGCAAAATAGATAACGGAGTTGCGTTTGGCCGATTCGAAATAAAGTACTTCCGATGGCTCAAAAAGCATTTGTCCTTTTGCAGTGTTAACCGAAAGTTGTCTCAAAGAGTGTGAAAACACAGCTGTTTTATCTGGTTGAACTGTTGGTTTCGAAAAGGCTTTATTTGTTGCCGTTCGCAATTCGAATGGGTCGACGGGTTTATCAATGTAATCAATTGCATTTAAGCGCAATGCTTGCTGAATAAACTCAGCTCGCTTATAAGCCGAAACAAAAATAACAGGTGTTTCTACTATTTTTTCGCCCAGTTGCACAAGCATTTCTAAACCACTTATTCCGGGCATCTCCACATCCAGAAAAAGAAGGTCGAAACACTCACTACCCAGTAAAAATACTGCTTCAAAAGGGGATGCCGCATGTAATATTCGTAAATCCGGATAAATTTCTCTCAGAATATTGGCCAGATAAAGACGTGATTGTTCTTCGTCATCTACAATTAATACTTTTTTGTTCGTAAACATAGATTTAAATAGTAAAAATGTGATATATTGAAATACTTGTTATGTAAGATTTTTTTAAAAGGAAAACAAGAGATTTATGATAGCATTGCTATCAAATTTTAATACATAAATATAGTATACTTAACTGAAATCATCCATATTTAAATGTAAAACCATCCGGAATGAATAAAGTTGACTTTGTGCCTTGGGCGTTACCGTTAGAATCCACAAGGTCGATAATCTGTTGAAGCATTTTTTGTTTATTAAAGCGGTTATAAAATTCAACCTGCAATTCAATTAACTTCAATCCCTGCCGGTTACCATGAGTACCTAATTCGGCTGCACGCTTGCGGCCAATCCCATTGTCTGTAACACAAATTAACACCCCATTCTCTTTTCGTTGTATTTCTATTATTAGCAATCCGGTACCCTCCTTGTTTACCAACCCATGTCGTATAGCATTATCGCAATAGGTATGCAACAACATTGTCGGGATTAGTATTTGAGGCGAAACCTCACTCCCCATTTGTAATTTATAATCAAACCTATCGCCAAACCTCATTTTTTCAAGTTCCAGGTATTGAATTATATAGTCTAACTCCTCGCTTAATAATATATAATTTTTATCAGCATTGGCCAATGTCATTCCATTGAATTTTGAAAAAACTGAAATATAATGTCCTGCTTTTAGCTTATCGGTCATTGCAAAATGCCCGATAGCACTTAGCACGTTTTTAGTGAAATGAGGCAGCACTTTTGAACGTAATGTATTCAACTGCAACTCATTTTCAATCTTTTGACGATTAAAGGCTTCGATTTTGTGCTGCTGTTTGCGTTTAAAGCTAAACAGACTCACAAATATAATGAATGCAATAAACCCCAACAAATATAAAAGTAGTACTGGATAACTTAAATACCATGGACGTAGTATTTTTATAGCAGGTGAGGTGATCACTCTGGACCAAATCTCACCGTCCATGCTACACTGAATCTCAAAATGATAAGTACCATAGGGTAAATTTGTGTACGATACTGACTTGGAGTAATATGGTTTCGACCAGAGTTCGGACAAACCCACCAAACGATACCTGAAACGCAATGATTTTGGAGCCGATATAGAGTTGGCGACATACTCAATTCGAAAAAACTGATTACCCGGAGAAATGGATATTGGGCCATCCGAAAAGAAATGACTACTCCAATCGTTGTTATTCTTAGAATAATAAATACCTGATACCCGAAGTGGAGGAATCCTTTTTACACTGTTCCGAACGATATCCTCAGGGTTAAACTTCAACACGTTTAATGATGTTGCAAGCCACACAAAGCCTTTTGAATCAACGCAAATTCCATTTTGCCCCGATTCCAAACCTGTAAATCCGGCATCGTGACCAATAAAAACTACAGAAAGGTTATGAAAATCCTTATTATTCTGAATATCAATAATACCAATTCCCTGCCTTCCACCTACAATAAGATATTTATTTTTATAAATAGCAAGCGATGTATAAGCACCCGTTAGTTGTAATGGACTCACACGGTATTCGCTTCCGTTACGCAACTCCACATAAATCCCTTTTTCCGTAGCTTTCCATAGG
>JBLIZK010000406.1:0-3187 GCA_048859825.1 Paludibacter sp. | reverse complement strand
GAGTTCAGACGTGTCTTCCGATCTCCCGAAAAAGCCATCGAATTGCGCGAAGAATTCAGCTGCATAGTACCTGCATATCATTTCAACAAAAAGCATTGGAATTCAGTTATAATGAGCAACGAAATCAGCGAAGACAAAATAAAAGAACTTATTAATCATTCGTACGATCTGGTTTTAGCAGGATTGCCACGAAAAGAAAAACTGGAATTGAATTTATAAAACAATGAGAGTAGTTATTCAGCGGGCGAGCGAAGCTTCCGTTACTATTAACAATAAGATACATGCGGCTATCGGACGGGGATTTATGATGTTGGTTGGGATAGAAACCACCGACAGCACCGAAGATGCCGAATGGCTTGCAGGCAAAGTAGCCGGCTTGCGGATATTTGATGATGAAAATGGCGTAATGAACCGCTCAGTGACCGACATAAGAGGAGAATTGCTCGTTATCAGTCAGTTTACTTTGCATGCACTCACAAAAAAAGGAAACAGACCCTCGTACATCCGTGCTGCCGGACACGAAAAAGCCATTCCTCTGTATGAAAATTTCTGTAAACTATTGTCCGAAAAAACGGCAATACCGGTAAAAACAGGTATTTTTGCGGCAGATATGAAGGTAGCATTGATTAACGATGGGCCAGTTACAATATTAATCGACAGTAAAAACAAAGAATAAAACATCTACTCCAATGATTAAAAAGCACATCCCTAATTTTATTACCACCCTGAATTTATTTTCGGGTTGTTTTGCCATTTATTACGGATTTCAGGCAAATTACGAAATGGTAATGGCTTTCATTCTGATTGCCGCAGTTTTTGATTTTATGGATGGCCTCGCTGCCCGCATTCTGAAAGCTTATTCTGCTATGGGCAAAGAACTGGATTCTCTGGCCGATGTGGTGAGTTTTGGAGTGGCACCCGGCGTACTTGTTTTCTCGCTTATCAACGAAAGTGCATTGCCTGATTGGATGGCATTTGTCGGTTTTATAGTGCCGGTTTTTTCAGCTTTGCGATTGGCTAAATTTAATATTGACGCGCGGCAGACAAGTTCTTTCATAGGCATGCCAACACCCGCCAATGCGCTTTTCTGGGCTGGTATGGGCTACTCATTTTCCGACTTATTAATCGACAATGGCTTACTAACAATTGTTCTGGCAATCGTATTTTGCTTGTTTCTGGTTTCGGAAGTCCCGATGTTTTCATTAAAATTCAAAAACCTCAGCCTGAAAAACAATTGGGTTCAATACCTGTTTTTAGTTGGCTCTGTGGCGTTAATAGTTTATTTTCAGACCAAAGCCCTTGCGCTGATAATTGCGTGGTATCTTGTGCTTTCGGCTATTATCGCTGTGTTTTCAAAAAAAGCAAAGAATCAAACTGTAGCGTAACCATTTTTCACAACTACAATGTATTATTCTCCTGATAAAATCCGTCAATTACTTTTACAGCCATTACCCGGTTATCGTTCGCACATAAAAATGGCCCCCGAAAGCCGCAAGCATGAATTGATGCAACAAAAACCAGTGCCGGGAAACGCAAAAAAAAGCGCAGTAATGATGCTCTTTTATCATAAAGATGACATACTTAAAATGATAATGATTCGCCGGAGTTTGTATGTTGGTGTACATTCCGGTCAAATTGCATTTCCGGGCGGACGATTTGAAGAAACCGACGAATCGATAAAGCATACTGCCTTTCGCGAAATTGAAGAAGAAATTGGCATACAGCCTGATAAAATTGAACTGTTAGGTCGCCTGAGCGATATTTATGTTCCACCGAGTAATTTTCTGATAAGTATTTTTGCAGGATATTTGCCTGAAAAGCCGGTATATAATATTGACGAGCGCGAAGTGAGTGAAATTATTGAACTGGACTTAACAGAGTTACTAAATCCCACCATAGTTACGAACAAGAGTTTTTATGTACCATCGGCGGGGCAATCATTCCAGGCCCCCTGCTACTCTACTTCGCAGTGCGACATTTGGGGAGCCAGCGCAATGGTTATTAGCGAGTTGGTGGATTTATTCCTAACTACTCGAACTCAATAACCGTAATTCCTGCCCCACCAAACTGGACATGCTCATCGCGGTAGGTTTTAACTCCGTACACCGTGCCCAGATATTGTCGAATCATTTGTCGCAATGCTCCTGTACCGGTTCCATGTAAGATTCGCACCGATGCTACTCCTACCATTATGGCATCGTCGATGAAATAAGTAACTGCCTGCAATGCTTCGTCGCCACGCATGCCACGCACATCAATTTCTGATTTAAAGCTCAGTTTGCGTTGACGAACTTCGTCGTTTGAAGTTTCGCCCAATTGTTCGTATCGGTGTTTTTCCTTCTTTATTTGCGTATTACTTATGGCTTCGAGTTTAGTAAGTTTTACTGTTGATTTCAACTGCCCAAAAGCCACGATGGCATTCTTATCCTGTATTTCAAGAATAACACCTGTGGCGGTTTGACCCTTCAGACGCACATTGCTGCCCTGCTTTAGGGGACGTTCGGTCTGTACCGGAGCAGGCTCCGCTTTCTCAGGCTTGTTTTTTTTGTGTAACAATACCGGATTCCGCTCCCGATGAACATCCTTGCTGGTCTGCGACGGAGTTAATTTTTCCCTGAAGTTTTCCAGTTCTTTACGCACTTCTTTTGTCTTTTCCTTCTCAGCCTGTGCCTCTTTAATCTGGCGGATAGTGTTTTCAATTTTAGCATTCGTTTCGCTAAGCAGATTTTGGGCTTCCTGTTTTGCCTTCTGAGTAATTTCCTTTCGCTGCTTGTCGATAGTCGACATTTCAGATTCGTAGCGGGCAAGTGTTTCTTCGAGTTTTTTTTCTTTCAAACGAATATCACGCCGTTTATTTTCCCAGTAGCGTTTGTCGCGGGCAATATCCTGCAGGTGTTTGTCGTAATCCATACGGTCAGAGCCCACCTTTTCGGCCGCTTCGGCAATCAAATCCTCGGGCAAACCTATTTTTCGAGCAATTTCCACTGCAAATGAGCTTCCGGGATTACCAATACTTAACTGAAAGAGTGGCTGCAGATGTTGCCTGTCGTACAACATTGCACCATTTACCACACCCTCAGTAGCATCGGCATAGAGTTTCAGATTAGTGTAGTGCGGGGTTCTTACCCCCAAAGCACTTTTGCGATTTAAACGTTCCAGTGTAGCCCCGGGCATTGCACCCCCAACC
>JBLIZK010000405.1:0-13588 GCA_048859825.1 Paludibacter sp. | reverse complement strand
AACAAAATGAATAATTATCAACAAGCAAAACAAAAACTATCTTGCTATAACTCAAAATTCACAATAGTTATCAACAGGCCATTGCAAATTCAAACAAAAACAGTCAAGTTAATACAGAATTAAAACAATTTTCAGCAAATGAATAATGAAACAGAATTTCACAAAGGCCACCGTCACAAACAAAAAAAGTGTAGAAAATCTACACTTTTAACAATTCTACTGTCCGTTTGCTTTAAAAACAACGCCAATGGTTTTAATAATTATCTTAATGTCGAGCCACAACGACCATTTGTCAATATAATCCAAATCCAACTGCATCCACTTTTCGAATTTTATAGCATTACGACCACTCACCTGCCAGATACAGGTTATACCGGGCTTCATACTCAAACGCCTTAGTTGGTATTTTTCATACTGCATTACCTCTTTCAAAAGAGGAGGCCGTGGCCCTACAATTGACATTTCTCCTATTATAACATTGAAAAATTGCGGGAATTCGTCCAGAGATGTTTTACGAAGTAAACGACCGATTTTAGTCACACGCGGATCATTTTCAATTTTAAATGTTGGTCCATCCGATTCATTTTTATCCTTCAGTTGCTCAAGCAGCTTTTCAGCATCAGGCACCATTGAGCGAAACTTAAAGCACATAAACCGGCGTCCGTTCAAGCCAATACGTTCCTGTTTGAAAAACACATCTCCGCCATCTTCTAACTTAATAAGGATAGTAATTAACAACATTAATGGCGAGGTTAATACTAAAATTACAGCACTTAAAAGAATGTCAAATAGTTCTTTGATTTTTATACTAATGTATTTTTTGGGTGTGTTCTGATATGTAACAAAAGGTACGGTTTTATGTTTGTTTATCCAATTATCGTCGAGAGCAAATTCGGCAAAGTCACTTTGAAGAATATGCATAGTTATGCCCAGTTGTTCAGCCTCCGATACAATTTCATCTGCATTCAAGCGACTATCGTTCACCCACATACAATAAAAAATATCATCGACTCCTTTCAAGTGAAAATGTTCTGACACATCATGTTTTGATTTCACCAAAAAAGCATGCTTATAATCATGCAATAAATCTTCGTCGGGTGTGAGAATTGCATTTACCCTATAACCCCAGTCTTTCGACCGTAAGAATTCGGTAACAAAATTTCTGGAAGATGAATCAGCAATAATTATCACATTCCGAACATTACGCCCAATTTTACGTAAATATCGCATCACCTTATAAAACAGCAACTTAAAAAGCACTAATACTATCAGATTTATCAGACAGAAAATCAGTATATAGTACGACGAATAGCTGTAATGTCCAAAAAGGATAAACAGCCTTAACTCCAACAATAAAGATACTCCAGCTATGCTTATGGTTACCAGATAACCACGAATCATACTTAAAAATGTGGACGACCGAAAAATAACACCGAGCCTGAATTTATAAAACAAAAAGCTCCACAGCACGGCAATTTGAGTTAAAAAGAAGAGTTTTTCGTAAAGAGGAATAAAGGTAGCATTGTAGAAACACTCCAAACAATAAAACACAAGCAACGAAATCAGCACTTGTATCAATATCATTATATTTGATAATTTTCTTTCCCTTCTAGTTAACATAGTAGCGTCAAATCTGTTAATGTCCTAACAAAAAAGCAGGTATAAATACTTCATATCGCTTTTAACATTCAATTAACACACAAAGATGTAAAAATATATACAAATACGCAATAGCGGGTTAGTTAAATTAAAATACTATATGCCCTAAAGCGCGTAGAACAGGAAAAACCCTATTTTTACCTTTTTTTAATTTTTATTTGTCAGAAAAAAAAAGTAATTTGGTCGACCAATTAAATAAATTAACAAACACAAAATAAATATATACGACAAAGTATGAAAACAAATTATGAAATCCGCTATGCTTCGCACCCAGCCGATGCAAAAAGCTATGACACAGCACGACTACGTAAGGAATTTTTAGTAGATAAAGTATTTTCTGCTGATGAAATCAATATGGTTTACACTCTATTTGATCGTCTTGTAGTAGGTGGAGCTATGCCTGTAAACGAAAAATTAGTACTTGAAGCTATCGACCCATTAAAATCGGAATACTTCCTTTCGCGTCGCGAACTAGGTATATTTTGCGTAGGTGGTGCAGGTAAAGTAACAGTAGATGGTACTGTATTTGAGTTAGGATACAAAGAAGCCCTTTATTTGGGTGCCGGCGACCGCACAGTTACTTTTGAAAGCAACGATGCAGCAAGTCCTGCAAAATTTTATTTTAATTCAGCACCTGCGCATAAAACTTTTCCTGATAGAAAAATTACAAAAGCCGATGCATTGGTTATGGAGCTAGGCTCATTAGAAACGGCCAATCACCGTAACATTAACAAAATGCTGGTTTGTCAGGTACTTGAAACATGTCAATTACAAATGGGTATGACTGAATTACAGGTAGGAAGTGTATGGAATACCATGCCTGCACATACCCACAGTCGTAGAATGGAAGCTTATTTCTATTTTGAGGTGCCCGAAGCAAATGCAGTATGCCACTTTATGGGAGAGCCTACTGAAACACGTCATATCTGGATGCAGGGTGATCAGGCAGTAATTTCACCAGAATGGAGTATTCACTCAGCAGCTGCAACAAGCAACTATACATTTATCTGGGGTATGGCCGGCGAAAATCTGGATTACAGCGATCAGGACTTTTATAAACACACTGAACTTAGATAAAAATTAAGTATCCACATTTCAAAAAACGTATTTATACTAAATTTAAATAAGATATAATGAATCCATTTGATTTAAACGGAAAAATTGCGCTTGTAACAGGCGGTTCGTACGGTATTGGTTTTTCAATTGCAAGCGGTTATGGAAAAGCCGGCGCAACAGTAGTTTTTAATGATATTAACCAGGAATTGGTTGATAAAGGTATTGCTGCTTATGCAGCCGAAGGCATTAAAGCACATGGGTATGTATGCGATGTCACAAACGAGGAGCAGGTAAATGCTATGGTAGCTCAAATAGAAGCTGAAGTAGGTGTTATTGACATTTTGGTGAACAATGCCGGTATAATTAAACGTATACCAATGCACGAAATGACTGCTGCCGAATTCCGTCAGGTTATTGATATTGACCTGAATGGTCCATTTATCATGGCTAAAGCAGTAATTCCATCCATGATGAAAAAACAAGCCGGTAAAATTATCAATATCTGCTCAATGATGAGTGAATTGGGGCGCGAAACTGTATCGGCTTATGCTGCAGCAAAAGGCGGACTAAAAATGCTCACAAAAAACATTGCATCGGAATATGGCGAGTACAATATCCAATGTAATGGCCTTGGCCCGGGCTATATTGCAACTCCTCAAACTGCTCCTTTGCGCGAATTACAAGCAGATGGTTCACGTCATCCGTTTGATCAGTTCATTATTGCAAAAACACCGGCAGCCCGTTGGGGTAATCCTGAGGATTTGGTTGGACCAGCAATTTTCCTTGCTTCTAATGCTTCGGATTTCGTAAACGGTCATGTTTTGTACGTTGACGGTGGTATTTTGGCATACATTGGCAAGCAACCAAAATAATTCAATGAAAATGAAGCATTTTGCATTTATAATAGCATCACTCCTGGTTTTCTCAGGAGTGTATGCTCAAACCAAAGTAAAGGTTTTGAACAATTCCAACTTTGACCGCACAAATGAAATTGTTGAAGTGAAAGCCTCTAAGAAAACATTGGTTTACATTAAAAACTCATTTGTACTAACTAACAGCGAAGGGAAAGAAATTGCCTACCAGCTTACTTTTAATAGCCAGAAACAAGTAAATGGCTTCATTTTTCAGGCTGATGTAAAAGCAAAATCAAAATCGGTTTATTTAATTGCTACAGGCAAACCTGCAAAAGTAAAATACCTTACATCGGCACAGTTTGTTCCTGAACGTAAAGATGACTTTGCCTGGGAAAATGACATAGCAGCTTACCGCATGTACGGTCCTGCACTTGCCAGCGAAAACCCAGTAATGGTGTTGACCTCTGGTTAAAACGAGTGCCTGATACAGTTGTTGCTAAACGTTATCGGGATGAACTGAAAAATGGATTAACCTATCATGTGGACAGAGGCAATGGTTTGGATTGCTACAAAGTAGCTCACACACTTGGTGCCGGCGGAATCGCACCATTTCAAAACGGGAAACTTTTTGTAGGAGATAATTACAATCGCTATGTAATTAACGAAATTGGTCCGTTGCGTTCCGTATTCACACTTTATTATGATAAAGTAAAAGTTGGAAATGAAATTGTAAGTCAGGAAATAAAAATTACTACCGTAGCCGGAAGTATTTTAAATAAAGCTGAAGTTACATATTCAGGTAATGTAGCAAACTTTGGTGTGGCTGGTGGAATTTTTACTCACGATGAAAAAGGCAAAAAATACAGCAAACCAGAATCTGGTATAATTGCTTATGCTGAAGATGCCGTATCGGATGCAAAAGAAAACGTAGGACGCAATTATGTAGGTGTTTATTTTCCTTCGAAAGCTTCTGGTGTTTTAAGTCAGGATAATCATTTGCTGATTACAGCCCCCTATAAAACCATGAGTACGTTTACTTACTATTTTGGTGGAGGATGGAACAAATGGCAATTCCCTACAGACGAAGACTGGTTTAATGCAATGGAGAAATTTAATCTTCAAAAAAGACAACCATTAAAGGTTTGCATTAAGTAAGAAAAAAGAGGCTGTCTTGAAACTACCCCAAATTAAAAAGTGAGTTTTAATTTATAACCTCTTATCAAAAAGTACTCCCAAAACGACTGTTTTTATATCTTAAACAGCTTCGTTCTGGGAGTTTTTATTAAGGGAAGTTTCAAATTGATAGTTTTAACAATTTAAAAAATAGTTTTGAGACATCCTCTTTTTGATTTACGTGATTCAGCTGGGGCTCGAACCCAGGACCCCATCCTTAAAAGGGATGTGCTCTACCTGCTGAGCTACTGAATCATAATTTTCGAAAAGCGAGTGCAAAGATACAGCTTTTTTTTAAATTGACAAATAACCGGGGGCTTTTATTGCGTTTTTAAAATGTAAAATATTCTATCTTGCTGATTTGTAGCCAGTAAAAATTGGTTTTTAGTTTCTGTTTGTATATTTTTTAGCCAGTGTTAAACAGACTAAACTAATTGTTTTATATTTGCATTGAAAATTAAATATTGTACAGTTGGAGAATTTAATATATATATTTTGGTCGTTGGTATTCTCAGCCTTTTTTTCCGGTATGGAAATCGCATTTGTGAGCTCCAATAAATTGCGTTTTGAACTGGATAAGAAGCAACGCACGTTATCAACTTCAATATTGGCTATTTTTTACCGTAATCCGCAGCAATACATTGCAACGATGCTTGTTGGCAATAATATAGCGTTGGTAATGTATGGTTTGCTAATGGCTAAATTATTAACTCCATTTTTCGTGTGGACCCACAGTCCGCTAATCATGATGATTTTTCAGACACTAATTGCCACGGCCCTTGTTTTGTTTACGGGCGAATTTTTGCCTAAAGCTGTGTTTGGAATTAATTTCAATTTTTGGCTACGTTTTTTTTCCTGGTTGTTATTATTCTTCTACATCATTTTATACCCGGTGGCCAAGTTTAGCTCGTGGATATCTTATCAGTTGTTGCGTCTGATTGGTGTGAAAATGGATAAAGGTACTGACCAGAATGTGTTTTCAAGGATTGATTTAAACTATCTGATTCAGGAAAGTGTCGAAAATATCGGAACTGAAGCCGATATGGACAATGAGGTGAAGATTTTTCAGAATGCATTGGATTTTTCGAAAGTGAAATTACGCGATTGTTGCGTACCACGCACCGAAATTGTGGCGCTGGAGTATAATACAACTGTTGAAGTGCTGATGAATACCTTTATCGAAACAGGGTTTTCAAAAATACCCGTCTATAAAAAGGATATCGACAATATTATTGGTTATATTCATGCCTCGGAAATGTTTCAGCATCAGACTGAATGGAAAAAGTACATAAATCAAATTCCTATAGTGCCCGAAACTATGGCTGCTCAGAAACTGATGAAGACGTTTATGCAACAGAAAAAAAGCATTGCAGTAGTAGTGGACGAGTTTGGAGGAACTGCTGGCATTGTTACGCTTGAAGACATTGTAGAGGAAATTTTTGGAGATATTGAGGATGAACACGATAACCGCGACTATAAAGTGGAGAAATTATCGGAAACGGAGTATTTAGTAGCCGCTCGCATCGAAGTTGAAGCGTTGAACAATATGTATGAGTTGGATTTGCCTGTTGCGGAGGAGTATGAGACGGTTGGCGGATTGGTTTTGCATTATAATCAGAATTTGCCTAAACTAAACGAAGTGGTTCGCATTGATGGCTATTCATTAAAATGCATAAAGGTAAATAATAACAGAATTGAACAGGTGAAAATTACACGTATATAACCAAATTATTTTTCATTATATTTATTTGACTAATAAGGTTAATCGTGTAGTTATTAGCTCGTAGTAACATTTAATTCGCACGAAAGCTGAAAAAGTCGCAATTTTTTTGTATATTCGTGCCCTCATTGAAAAGAATTATTTTTTTAACAATACATCTTATATAAGAAATGGCTATTTTAGGGAAAATCAGAAGCAAAGGCGTAATGTTGATGCTTATTGTTGGATTAGCGCTGTTTGCGTTTATTATTGGTGACGCATTAACGCAGGGTTCGACATATTTTAATAAATCACGTGAAGTTGTAGGTGAAATTGCCGGTGAAAAAATCAATATCAGTGAATTTCAGGCCTCTATCGATCAGTTGACTGATGTGTATAAAATTGAAACAGGTCAATCAAATTTCGACGAAGAAATGACAGCTCAAATCCGTGCTTCAGTTTGGGAAAGTATGGTAAATGAAAAAATCTTGTTTGCAGAAGCCAAGAAACTGGGTTTAAGTGTGGGTAAAGAAGAGCTTTCGGACCGTTTAATTGGTAATAATATCCATCCATTGGTGATGCAACGTCGTGCCTTTGCCGGCGAAAACGGACAATTTAGTCGCGCGGCACTGCTTAACTTCCTGAATAGTTTGGAAACAACACCTGAAAACGATGATATGCGTCAGCAAATTGAACAGGCTAAAGCTTACTGGAAGTTTTGGGAGAATAATGTAAAACTTTCAATCTTACAGGAGAAATACAATGCTCTTATGGCTAAAACGGTAACGGCAAATAGTCTGGATGCAAAATCGGAATACGCCGCTGCAAAACGTATTGTTGATGTAAATTATGTAGTACAACCTTACTCTACTGTGCCTGATGCTGATGTGAAAGTGTCGCAAAGTGAGATTAAGGATAGATACAACAAAATGAAGGACCAGTTTAAGATGGAAGCCAACCGTTCAATTAAATATGTGGTGTTCCAGGTGAAAGCTTCGCCAGAAGATTATAAAAAAGCACAAACCGAGATGAATACTTTGAGTGCTGAATTTACTACAACTGCAGATGTAGCTGGATTTGTAAATAAAAACTCAGAAGTTCGCTACGATGGTAAACCATATTCTGAAGCTACTGTTCCGGCTAACTTAAAAGCATTTGCATTTGGTAGCCCTGCAGGCAGTGTTTATGGTCCGGTGTTCGAAAACGAAGCTTATACTATGGCTCGTGTTGTTGAAACAGGAATTGTTGAGGCTGACTCGGTGAAATTACGCCATATCTTCCTTGCAAAAAGCGATGAGTCGAAAACTGATAGTCTTATTGCAGCCATTTCATCAGGTGCTAATTTCGCAGAGCTTGCTGCCAAGTATTCGGCTGTAAAACAAACTGCTGCTAACGGAGGCGAAATAGGTTGGATTGTTGATGGAATACAGGGACTTGACAAGGAAATTATTACAAAATCGTTTGCAAGTGCTATAAATGGTGTTTTTACATCTAAAAACGAACAAGGAACTCAAATTTTTCAGGTTACTGAGAAAACGGCTCCTAAAAGAAAAGTTAAACTGGCTGTTTTCCAAATCAATGTGTCGCCAAGTAATGTTACTGTAAGTAAAATTTACAATGATGCCAAACAATTTGCTGCTGAATTAAGCGGTGATGAATTTGATAAAAAAGCAAAGGAAAAGAATGTTATCGTACGTACTGCGAACGATTTATTGTCTTCTACAGAGAAAGTGGCTGATTTAGCACAGTCGCGTCAGGTAGTGCGTTGGGCATTTGAAAACAAAAAAGGAGAAGTGTCTGATGTTTACGATTGCGATAATAATTTTGTGGTTGCAACCGTTACTGAAGTCAACGAAAAAGGTTACCGATCAATCGAAAAAGTTACCGACCAATTAAAAGCGTTGGTAATGCAGGATAAGAAAGCAGAGAAATTAATTGAAAAGTTAAAAGCTCAGCTAACAAAAACACCTTCGCTTGAGTCTTTAGCTACTGCTCTTGGTACCGATGTTAAATCTGCTCCTGCTGTAAGTTTTTCAGCTTATCAGTTTGGTGTGGCCGGATTTGAGCCTGCTGTAGTTGGGAAAGCGTCGATATTACCGGTTAACAAAATTTCGTCGCCTGTTAAAGGTAATGCTGGTGTATATGTGTTGTTGCCAATGAATGCAAAAGAAAACCCGAATCCGTTTGATGCAAAAATGCAGATTATGATGTTGAATTCCCGTTTGAGTTATTCATTGCCATATGCAATTATACAGGATTTGAAAGACAAAACGGATATTGTTGATAACAGATTGAATTTCTTCTAATAATATATAGCTAAAATAGAAGTGAAGCGGAATGAACTTTTTCATTCCGTTTTCTTTATATAATAGAAGGAACTTAAGAGAATTATCCCGTTCAGAAAAAACGATGAAACGCTCATCGTATTTACATTTAAACAGAGTCTGGTTGAAGTAGTTGGCCGGGTACTTTCTGTAAAATATACAAACACATGAAAACAGCTCTTATAGGAAAAACTGTTGACGAAATAAAGTCAATTGTTCTCGAATTGGGAATGCCCGCATTTACAGGAAAGCAAATTGCCGACTGGATATATCGTAAACGGGTTTTGTCAATATCCGAAATGACAAATCTTTCGCAGAAAAACCGTGAACTTTTAGCCGGAAGTTATGAAGTGGGGCGTATGCTGCCCGTTCAGGAAACGGCATCGGTCGATGGAACAAAGAAGTATTTATTTGCATCGCCCGACAATAATTTTATTGAAACTGTGTACATCCCGGATGTCGACAGACATACTTTGTGTGTATCGTCGCAGGTGGGATGTAAGATGAACTGTCTTTTTTGTATGACAGGGAAGCAGGGCTTTACATCGAATCTTACGGCTGCTGAAATACTCAACCAAATTCTATCGGTGCCTGAGGCCGACAAACTCACCAATCTGGTGTTTATGGGAATGGGCGAACCTATGGATAATTTGTCCAATTTATTGCGCTCGCTTGAAGTGCTTACTGCCGATTATGGGTATGCGTGGAGTCCGCGCCGAATCACTGTGTCCACTGTAGGGGTCATTCCAAAAATGAAGATTTTCCTGGAACATTCCAATTGTCATCTTGCATTAAGTATGCACTCTCCTTTTCCGGAGGAGCGATTAAAAATTATGCCCGTTGAGAAGGCGCATTCGATAATAAATGTATTAAATGAGCTGAAAAAATTTGACTTCAGTCATCAGCGTCGTGTGTCTTTTGAGTATATTATGTTCGAAGGGTTTAATGATACCATGCGACATGCTGTAGAGATGGTGCGTTTATTAAAAGGAATTGATTGTCGTGTAAACCTGATTCGTTTTCATGCCATTCCGGGTATTGATTTAAAAACATCGAACGAGGAGAAGATGATTTTTTTCAGAGACTATCTTACCTCGAACGGGATAATGACCACGATACGAAAATCGCGCGGAGAAGATATTTTTGCGGCTTGCGGTATGTTGTCAACAATGGAAAAGCAGAACCGTTCGGCCGAATAATTTGCCATTAGAAAAAGAAAAAAGCACTATCCCGGTTTTGGGGTAGTGCTTTTTTTGATGTTATTTTTTGGTCATTCTTTTACGTTCGTTTTCGTCGAGATAAATTTTACGTAAACGAATATTCTGAGGTGTGATTTCTACATATTCATCTTCTTTGATGTATTCGAGCGCTTCCTCGAGACTGAAAACAATTGGTGGAATAAGTCGTACCTTGTCGTCGGAACCCGAAGCACGCATATTCGTCAATTTTTTCGATTTGGTTACATTTACCACCATATCGCCTTCTTTGGCATTTTCGCCTACAACCTGTCCGGCATAAACCTCTTCCTGTGGGAAAATAAAGAAACGACCTCTGTCCTGTAGTTTATCAATGGCATAAGCATAAGCAGTACCACCTTCCATGGCAATGATTGAGCCGTTTGTGCGTTTTTCAATTTCGCCTTTGTAAGGCTGATATTCAAGAAAACGGTGCGACATGATAGCCTCGCCAGCCGATGCTGTAAGTACATTGTTGCGTAAGCCAATAATTCCGCGCGATGGAATCTGAAATTCAAGTTGAACCCGGTCGTTAACCACTTCCATGCTTAGCATTTCGCCCTTGCGCATAGCCACCATTTCGATAATTTTACCTGAACAGTCTTCCGGAAGGTTGATGGTTAATTGTTCAACCGGCTCGCAACGTTTGCCTTCAATTTCCTTGAAAATTACCTGGGGCTGACCTACCTGTAATTCGTAGCCTTCGCGTCGCATTGTTTCAATCAGTACCGATAAGTGAAGTACACCGCGTCCGAAAACATTCCAGCTATCTGAATCGAGATTTTTCTCAACACGAAGTGCCAGGTTTTTATCTAATTCTTTAATAAGTCGGTCGTGTATGTGACGTGAAGTTACAAATTTCCCTTCCTTGCCAAAAAATGGTGAATTGTTGATTGTAAACACCATACTCATTGTGGGCTCGTCAATGGCAATCGGTGTTAATGGTTCCGGATTTAAAATATCGCAAACAGAATCGCCAATTTCGAAGCCTTCGATACCTACCAGTGCGCAAATATCACCTGAACTTACTTCAGTTGTTTTTGTACGCCCTAATCCGGTAAAGGTATGAACTTCTTTTACGCGCGATTTTACGATAGTACCATCACGTTTCACCAGACTAACGTCCATGTTCTCGCGAATTGTACCCCTGTGTACGCGTCCTACAGCAATACGTCCAACGTACGATGAATAATCGAGCGATGTGATTAGCATTTGCGGAGTTCCTTCAATTACTTCGGGTGCGGGAATGTATTCAATGATAGCATCAAGCAGTGGCTGAATGCTGGTTGTTTCATTTCTCCAGTCTTCGCTCATCCAGTTGTTTTTGGCTGAACCATAAATGGTGTGGAAGTCGAGCTGCTCTTCTGTGGCATCCAGGTTGAACATTAAATCGAAAACCATTTCGTGTACTTCGTCGGGACGACAGTTTGGTTTGTCAACCTTGTTGATTACAACGATTGGTTTCAAGCCAATTTGTAATGCTTTTTGCAATACGAAACGGGTTTGAGGCATTGGTCCTTCGAAGGCGTCGACCAATAAAAGTACACCGTCGGCCATGTTCAATACGCGCTCTACTTCGCCGCCAAAGTCGGCGTGACCCGGAGTGTCGATGATATTGATTTTGTATCCGTTGTAATCAATGGATACGTTTTTAGCCAGAATAGTAATACCACGTTCGCGTTCGAGGTCGTTATTATCCATAATGAGCTCTCCCGCATTTTCATTGTCACGGAATAAGTGCCCAGCCATCAGCATTTTATCTACTAGAGTAGTTTTGCCGTGGTCAACGTGGGCGATAATTGCAATGTTTCTGATTTTCTGCATGTAACACAATCTTTTTTTTGAGTGTGCAAAGTTAGTGAAAATTATTCAGTTAGCTATTATAGGCATGTTAATAACCAAAGAATATTTGTATCTTTGCAGTCCGAAAATTTGAAAATACAGACACATGAATTTTATTGAAGAACTTCAGTGGCGTGGTATGATTCATACCATGATGCCCGGTACAGAGGAACAGTTAGCAAAAGAAATGACAGCTGCTTATGTGGGTATTGACCCTACAGCTGACTCACTACATATAGGTCACTTGGTTAGTGTTATGATGCTTCGCCATTTTCAACGGGCGGGTCACAAACCAATAGCATTGGTTGGTGGTGCAACCGGTATGATTGGCGACCCTTCAGGAAAATCGGCTGAACGTAATCTGTTGGACGAAGCTGCTTTACGTCATAATCAGGAAAGCATTAAAAATCAGTTGGCTAAGTTTCTCGATTTTGAAAGTGATGCGCCTAATGCTGCTGAATTGGTGAATAATTATGACTGGATGAAAGACTATTCTTTCCTTGATTTTATTCGAGATATTGGCAAGCACATTACTGTAAACTATATGATGGCCAAGGATTCCGTTAAAAAACGTTTGAGTTCTGAGTCGAGTGTTGGGATGTCGTTTACTGAATTCTCGTACCAGCTATTGCAGGGTTACGATTTTTTGTGGCTGAACCAGAATAAAAATTGTAAATTACAAATGGGTGGTTCGGATCAGTGGGGAAACATCACTACGGGAACCGAACTTATACGCCGTAAAACCGATGGAGAGGCATTTGCTTTGGTTTGTCCGCTGATTACAAAAGCTGATGGAGGCAAATTCGGAAAAACCGAGAGTGGCAATGTGTGGCTCGACCGTCGATACACATCGCCCTATAAATTCTACCAGTTTTGGTTAAATGTGAGTGATGCTGATGCTGAAAAGTACATTAAAATTTTTACATCGATAGAAAAAGATGAGATATTTGCTTTGATTGCAGAGCATGCTCAAGCACCTCATGTTAGGTTGTTACAAAAAAGACTGGCAAAGGAAGTAACTATAATGGTACATTCCGAGGAAGATTACAATGCAGCCGTAGAGGCTTCGAATATACTTTTTGGCAATGCCACATCGGATGCGCTGAAAAAACTCGATGAGGATACTTTGTTGGCTGTGTTTGATGGTGTGCCACAGTTTAAGGTCGATAAATCGTTGTTCGAAGCAGGGGTGAAGGCAATTGATTTATTGGTTGACAATGCAGCAGTATTTCCGTCGAAGGGTGAAATGCGAAAATTAGTACAGTCGGGTGGTGTAAGTCTGAATAAGGAAAAACTCGATTCGCAGGATAGTGTAATTGCAGTTGAAAATCTGTTGAATAACAAATACTTATTGGCGCAAAAAGGGAAGAAAAACTATTTCCTTATAATTGCAGAATAAGCCTTCAGGTCTTCAGGAAGCATATCTCACAAAGATAAATCAGCTAAAACAGCAGATTTTTCGTAAGAATATTGTAGAATAATTTTGCAAAAACGAAAAACAATCGTATCTTTGCACCGCCTTTGAAAAAAGGCCATAAGTTTGTCTCATGGTGTAATGGTAGCACTGCAGTTTTTGGTTCTGCCTGTCAAAGTTCGAATCTTTGTGAGACAACAAAACAACAACGGTTGAATTTCAGCAATGAATTTCAACCGTTATTTTCAAGAAAATATTGGTCTGTATAAATTATTTTTATACTTTTGACCCACACAAAATAATCCTGTCTCATGGTGTAATGGTAGCACTGC
>JBLIZK010000404.1:0-3129 GCA_048859825.1 Paludibacter sp. | reverse complement strand
GGTACAGAAGGTAGCACCGCTTTATTGGGTCAATAAGGCCAATGGTTATTTACAATTTTCGCAGAATTATATTTCAAAAAACTGGCATCAGGGTGGTAATGACAATATTGCCATTTTAGGGACCTTAACTGCTAAATTCAATTACGATAACAAAAAAGGAATACAATGGGAAAACAATGCCGAATGGAGAGCCGGATTTAATTCAATTGAGGGAGACACTGTACTACATCGAAAATTTAACACAAACGACGACGTATTAAAATTCAACAGCAAATTAGGTGTTAAAGCGAGTGGAAAATTCTATTACTCAGGACTGTTTGAGTTCTCAACCCCCTTGTTTACAACATATAAAGCTATCAACTCAAAAGATAAAAAAGCATCGTTTATGACCCCGGTACGTATTAATATCAGCGCGGGTCTTGACTATAAACTTGACAAGAAACTCTCGGTAATGCTCTCGCCTGTATCGTACAAATACATATTTCTGAACGATCCTACAGTAAGTCCAAAGCTTTTTGGTATTCCTGAAGGAGAACATATTTTGAGTGAAATTGGTAGTTCGCTTAAAATACAGAACAACCTTACTCCCACAAAAGAAATCACTGTTGACAGCAAGTTTTCGTTTTATACAAATTACGAAAAAGTGGAGATTGACTGGGAAATCACATGCAACTTCCAAATCAACAGATTCTTATCGACCCGAATCATGCTTAACCCACGCTACGACAATAGTGTAATTCTGGCTCAGGGCGAGAAAACAAAACTCCAGTTTAAGGAAATACTAACCTTTGGCTTGTCGTACAGATTGCTTAAATAAATAAAAAACCGAGTATATTTTCGGTTTTTACTGTCCGATACATTTTTGTACACTTCATTTGATTTTTTAGTATCTTTGCACAAAATATTTTTCCACAGATATGGCTGGATTTGGCAAATGGTTAGGAGGCGGACTTGGATGGGCATTGGGTGGTCCGATGGGTGCAGTTATTGGCTTTGCAGTAGGTTCATTATTCGATTCAGGCTCAACACCTACAGTAGTAAAACAACAAAGCACTACTGAAAGTGATTTTAAAATCAGCCTTTTAGTGCTGATAGCTTGTATAATGAAAGCCGACGGACGGGTTCAGAAATCAGAACTTGCACTGGTTAAAAAGTTTCTAGTTTCGAACTTTGGCGAGGAAGGAGCTTTAGAAGCTCTTCAATTACTCAAAAATATTCTGGAACAGCCCATCGATGAACGGGAAGTGGCTTTGCAAATTCATCAGCACATGAATTATTCGGCTAAGCTTCAACTGTTGCAGTTTTTATTCGACATTGCATTGGCCGATGGTGAAGTACACCCAACCGAACAAGCAATGATAGAGCGCATTGCTGCTATTTTTGGCATTTCACATGCTGATTTTGAATCGCTCAAAGCTCCTCACTTCAAAAACATTGACCCTTCCTGGGCTTATAAAACCCTCGAAATAGAACCAACAGCTACCGACGATGAAGTTAAAAAAGCGTATCGCCGGATGGCTATGAAGTACCACCCCGACAAGGTACATGACTTGGGTGAAGATATTAAAAAATCGGCTACCGAAAAATTCAGAAGCGTAAATGAAGCATATGAGTCGATAAAAAAGACCCGGAATATTGCATAAAACCGTTTTCCATTATTTACCTTAAATTAAAAATCAGTATGGAAGAGCTAATTACAATTCGTGGATTTGAAAGTTCGCTTGAATACGAACTGGCCAAATCATTTCTTGAGTCGTGTGGTATTGAGTGCTTTGGAAAAGATGAAATTAACAACAGAGCATTTATATCAAATGCAAACGGGGGCGCTAAATTACAGGTAAAACCCGAACAACTGGAAGAAGCCATTCAGCTCTTGTTCGAAAAAGGCTATTTAAAACAAGAGGACATGGAACCAACTCCGGAGTTTAAATGGATAGAAAAAATTATTTCGAAATTTACAAAACAATAGTTTCAGAAAGCAAATGGCTGAAAAACAAATGAAAAAGCTGGCAAAAGAAACCGCCATTTATGGTGTTAGCAGCATATTGGGAAAGTTTCTTAACTGGCTTCTGGTGCCTTTATACACCTTTACCCTCGAAAAATCGTCGGATTATGGAATAGTCGTAAATCTTTATGCATGGACAGCCCTTTTGCTGGTAATACTTACGTACGGCATGGAAACCGGGTTTTTCCGTTTTGCCAATAAGGACAAGGAAAATGCGCCTAAGGTATATGGCAACACATTAATAGCCGTAGGTTTTACATCATTTGTTTTTGCTCTTGTCACCATCCTGTTTGCACAGCCCATAGCTACTGCTATGGGTTACGCTTCGCACCCCGAATACATAGCCATGTTGGGAGCCGTAGTAGCGATGGATGCCTTTGGTGCAATTCCGTTTGCTTACCTGCGTTTCGAAAGCAGGCCTATAAAATTTGCATCGCTAAAATTGCTGATGATTTTTGTGAACATTGCATTCAACATTTTCTTTCTTGTAGGATGTCCGTGGTTAAACGCGCATGCACCCTGGACTATTAACTGGTTTTACAACCCTGCATATGGTGTTGGGTACATTTTTGTTGCCAATGTTATTCAAACGGTGGTAGTAACTCTGGCATTATTCCCTGATATATTAAAAGCCAAATTTAGTTTCGATGCAAAATTACTAAAGCAGATACTGGCTTATTCATTGCCACTGCTTGTACTTGGAGTAGCCGGTATCATGAACCAAACTTTGGATAAAATTATTTTTCCCTATTTGATGGACAACAAAGAGTTGGCCGAATCTGAATTAGGCATATATGGTGCTTGTTTTAAAATATCGATGGTAATGATGATGTTTACACAGGCATTCAGGTATGCGTACGAACCCTATATTTTTGCCCAACACAAAGATAAAAACAGCAAGGCAGCCTATGCCGATGCAATGAAATACTTCATCATTTTCTCGTTTTTAATCTTTCTGGGGATGGTTTATTATCTCGACCTGTTTAAATTGTTTATTAGTTCGGACTATTGGAGCGGTTTAAAAGTAGTACCCATTGTGCTATTTTCGTACATCTTTCAGGGGATATTTTTCAATCTTTCCCTGTGGTATAAACTGGCTGATAAAACCATGTATGGTGCGTGGT
>JBLIZK010000403.1:0-3453 GCA_048859825.1 Paludibacter sp. | reverse complement strand
TTGGATGCTTACTTTGTAAATATATAATCCTCCCCTTACTTTTCGTCCATCGGCCGCTCTTAAGTCCCAACTGATTTGGTCTGCATTATTTTGGTTGAATTCCCATAATTTTGCACCGGCCAGATTGAATATCTCTACTTTAGTTTTTAATACAGTTTCAGGTCTGTCGTGCGAAACAAGTATTGTAATACCATCTTTCGCCGGATTAAGATAATGGTTGACCGTAAAAATGGACGGTGTCAGGCCGTTTACCACCTTAAACCGGATAGTTTTTTCCGATGAATTGTTCAATAAATCCCACGCTTTTAGGGTCAGCGTATATTCTCCATCGGAGAGCGAACTTAATTTATATTTCAATACACCATCGGTATATGAATTGGCGTTCGATTCAAAGTAATCGTTCAACACTTTTGATTGAGATGGGTCGTTGTTAAGTGTGAGTAAAATATCGTGTCCAATACCACTACCCACTTTATTGATACCATTTTTATCATTTATATACGCAATTAATTGCGGTGTTTCATTTACTTTATCACCATCATTAAATTGTAAAGAGTTGAGATATAAATTGATTTCAGGACCATCAGTTTCATATTCGACCGATGCGTTTGTTCCACCTACAATAAAGTTTTCGTAGTTGCCCTGTGCTTCGTAATAATCATTGTCCGAAACGGCATAATAGTTTATCCTACCGGTACCAAAGTTATATTTTATGTCCTTAGGGAGCATAAACTTAAATGAAATATCGCCGTTTGTAACTGTGACTTTACCCGAAAACAATACATTCGGACGGTCGGTATAAGTCATTGCTCCTTCGTTGTTATTGTTTTGTGTGGTAATGGATACTTTTTTATCATATACATCAACATACGCCACGCCATTAAAATCGGTTATTTTGGTTCCGTTCAAATCCGTTACTTCTGCCTTTACTTCTGCCACCGATAGCGCTGTGAGGGTGTCGGAGGTTGTTTTATTGTTAATGGAGACTGTGTTAACCACATTTTTTGTGGGATATGCCAGTTTAATCGCCGGGTCGCCCATATACACGTAGGATAGTTTATTAATTTGCGGACCAACTTTGTTTTTAGCAATGGCCAGCACATCGCCAATACGGTAATGTTCACCATTTACTTTTTGGAACAGGTAATCGGTAAAATAACGGTTTACATCAAAATTTTCGTTGGCATAAACTGGCCTGGCAGCCGAAAATATACCAATTCCTCCGCCATTTTCGTTAAGAACTACGTTTTCGCCTGCTGATACTGTTCTGTTGTCGAACTGAAGGAAATCGCAGGTAGCGCCTACCCAAAGGGGTAAAACGGTATTCGATAAGCTCAGAATGTCGCTGATGGAAATAATATTTTCGTTACTCATACCTAATGCGCTGGCATGTCCGGTGTAGTTGAAGTACAGTAGTCCTTTTGCAAATTGGTCGTGCATTTGTTTGCGTGCCACAGGGTAGGTTTCGCCGCTGGCATTAATTTCCTGTTTATAAGCATCGAGATAAATTTTTGTCACTTTATAGGCAGGGACGCTTTCCTCTACAATGCGTGCAATATTGTCGGCCTGATTCATGTGAAGGGCGTTGTCGCCATCGTCGGCAAGGAAGCATAGCTGGTTTTTCCATTTTCCATTATTCGCATTTTTCATGTAATTAATGGTTTTATTTACAACTACATCCGCTTCGTCTGTGCTTTTTACAGGGAATCTTCCCACACCCAAATCGAGAGTAGCCGATGAAATTGAACTGCCTTCGTTGTCCTTTAAGAAGCCAAAATAATCATCGGTTACGTACGATTGTGTTTCGTTGAGCGATTCGTCGGCCTGATAAGTGAGTATCAGGTTCTCGCCCGAAGTGGAAATTAACTTGCGGTTATCGAATGTGCCTTTTCCAAAAAGCAGCAGATATTTCGGGGCATCGGCTGTAGTTCCTGTAGTTTTAGCTCTGTCGTAAAACATTTTAGCAAATCGGCGATAAGCAGTTGCATCGGGAGTGCCCGAAGAAAACTCATTAAAAACCTGTTCGTTGGTGACCACATTAACACGCAAATTGTCCATGCTGCGGTGTGCCTGCGCTAATTTTTCGGCCTGCGACAGGAAGCGGCTATGTGTAATTATAAGCATTTCGGCTTGCGGCAAAGCGTGAAGATCCTGATTGTCGATACTGCCAATAATCTCAGGTTTTGAAAAACCGGCCGACTGGCTCGGATCCAATGCAATAAACTGTTTCAGAGTGGTTGCGGGGGCAATAAAATTTAATGTGTCTTTAGTAAGAGTAGTTTCTACCCGTCCGATGTTTTCGGCATCGGTAACATCCCAAATCTGAACAGATGCTGTAGCATTACTTAGTTTGTAATGGGCATAACTACCGGAGCCCAACAGCGATGTATGTTGAAAAGGCATATAGGTACCATCCAGTTTAAGTTTTCGCTGGGCATTTATTTCAAAGAAATTCAGATATGCCCTTGCTGAAGAATTGGGGCGGTTGTACACCAGTTTCAGATTCACAGCATTGCCTGTTGGCGTAAAAGAAAGTACGCCACGAGCCGCCATGGCTTTCTGATAGGAGTTGTCGTTGAAAGCCGGTACGTTCAGCTGTTTTGTTTGGGCATTATCCAGTTGCATCGAAAATGTGGAACTTGTGCTGGCATTTGCGGCAACATCGAGTCGGACCCTGATGGGCTGTGAAACAATAATGTTTGGGAAAGTAATGCTGTAGTTGAATGTGTTTACACTTTCGAATATTTCACCGTAAAAATCTTTGCCCGAGTTGGCCAGATTATACAGTTCTTTTTCGTGAACATAATAATCGGTAAACGATTCAATGGGCACAACAGTTGCCCCACCCGGTGAGGGAAATGTTTTGGCTTCAATTTTTTTGCCGGTACCGGCATCGGAACTTACAAAATAATATCCTTTCTCCGAGTAGGTATTCAGGCTGTGCGTAAAAAGGTCCGACGATTGGTTATATGTCCATTTATTTACCCCTTTGGCATAAAAAAGAATGTAGTCGCCTGCGTTAAAAACGCCGTCGCTGCCTTTCTCCATGTGAATGGCAACTTCAGGTAAATCGTCGGGAAAAGCAGTAGAAAAATGCTGATTCAATGGTTCGCCTCCGTAGCCAAAAATGCGTACATCTGCCGGGTTTACACCCATTGAGCTTAGGTCGCTGTAAGTAAGTTTGTAAATTCCTGTAGTGGTAACAGCAATTTTCACAAACTTTCCCTGTTTCAGCACCGACGATGAAGTGTAGGTTTGAATTTGCGCCTTCGGTAAGCCCGGAAGTGCAAAAAATATATATAGGAAGATGATTAATTTCTTCATTAGAAATAAAAAAATTGCTTTATAAAAAGAATACAAAAGCCGTATATAGTCTCTATATCCGGCTTCGAAGATAACGCATACCTGGGCGATTTATTGTACAGTTATACAGACTATAACTTATTTTACGTG
>JBLIZK010000402.1:0-3184 GCA_048859825.1 Paludibacter sp. | reverse complement strand
CCAATCACACAATTATTCAGATTTGGTATAATTTCAGCATCAACTTCAGATTTCTTTTCAATGGTTTGATATGAAATGCATTTCCCGGCATGAAGGCTAACCCCATTGAGCGCATTTGTTGGACACGCATCAATACACCTTGTACAGCTTCCACATCGGTTTTTTACAGGTTCATCGTATTCTAAGCCAACCGAAAGAAAAAGCACTCCGATAAAACAAAACGAGCCAATGTGCGGTGCGATAAGTTGTGTATGTTTTCCAATCCAGCCCAATCCGGCACGTTGAGCCCAACGCCGTTCCAATACCGGAGCTGAATCGACAAAACGATGCTGAAAACCGGAATTCACCACCTCAGACCCGTACTTATCAACTATAATTTGCTCTAAATCAGATAGCATTGATTTGATAACTGTATGGTAATCAACAACCGAATGCGCATAACGTGCAATACGAGGAACATCAACAGGCTGCTGTTTATCAGTGTAATAATTCAGCAAAACAACTACTACCGATTTTGTACCCGGAACCATAACGGTGGGATCAATTCGCTTCTCAAAATTTCGTTCGAGATAGTGCATATCAGCGTTCATACCCTTTTCTAACCACGACTTTAAAAAGGCAGCATCATCAAAAAGGGCTTCGGCACGTGCCACTCCACATGCGTCAAAGCCCAGCTCCATTGCTTTTTGTTTAATAAAATCGGTCATTCGTTACAATTACAAAGCAAAGATAGAATTTTTTAGCTTTCGATGGTGTTTAAATATTTAAACGCATTACCAAAACAGTTAATCACATCGCTTGCAATCAACGATTCTTCAGACTGTTGTTCCAAAGCCAAATCGGCAGCCAATCCATGTAAATATACACCCAAAATTGCTGCGTTTAACGAACTATAGCCCTGTGCAAGCAAACCGGTTATTAATCCGGTTAACACATCGCCGGTACCGGCAGTAGCCAGACCACTATTTCCTGTAGAGTTAAACACACATCTGCCAGATGTATCAACCACAACTGTATGGGTGCCTTTTAACACAATAATCGTTTTAAGCTCTGCGGCTTTGACCCTTGCAGTTTGTATACGCTGCCAGGTAGATTTATGACAACCAAATAACCGATCAAATTCTTTAGGATGAGGAGTTAATACAGAAAAAGCCGGGATTAAATTCAATAAGTGTTTGTTTTCTGACAATAGATTAATGGCATCAGCATCAATTACACAAGCGGTTTTCAATTGCATAAATAAGCTCTTTAACATATCAGCGCCAGTACTTTTCAAACCAATACCGCAACCAACACCTACCGAATTATAATTTGCCATAGATGGAACAGTTGATATATAATCTGCTTCAGTATCGGCAATAAAAATTAGTTCGGGGATAGCAGTTTGAGCAATAATACGGTTTGAAGCACAGGAGTAAAGCGTTACCAGACCTGCTCCGGAGCGCAAACAGGCCTTTGATGCCAACAATGCAGCTCCAGCCATGCCAACACTTCCGGCAATGATGAAGGCATGCCCGAATGTTCCTTTGTGCGAAAACACGGGACGAGTCCGGAAGATTGATTTTAAAAACGTTGCGTCTACCAGATAGTAGTCTGTATCGGCATTTTCAATGGCTGACGGTAGTAAACCAATATCTGCAACTATCACTTTGCCTGTACACAGATTCAGTTCAGGCAGAATGAAGGCTATTTTAGGCAACTGAAAACTTATAGTATACGATGCACGAACTACTACCTCATTACCAACACCATTATCTTCACAAAACATTCCGGAAGGTATATCAACCGACACAATTTGTTTTCCGGATAAATTCATCCATTCAATCACATCTTTATAAATTCCTTCAGGCGAACGGGTAAGCCCCGAACCAAACAAAGCATCAATTAACAGTACATTTTCTGATTTCAATTCAGGAAGGGCATCACTATCTGTAATTTCAGAGATTATAATATCAGTTGAATTTTTAATTCTATGGTAATTCGCTGCGCAATCGGCAGATAGTTTTCCTTTATTTATTAACAGAATTTCCACCTGATATTTGTGACTGTTTAAAATACGAGCAATTGCCAATCCATCGCCACCGTTATTACCCGGACCAGCTATAACAACTACAGAATAACTGTCTGAAAAAAGATTAACAAACACATTTACAAATGCGTTTGAAGCCCTTTCCATCAAATTTATTGACGAAACAGGCTCGTGTAGTATCGTTAGGTCGTCCAGCTTTCGGATTAAATCAGCCGTAAATAGTTTTTTCATGAATGAAAAGTATTTATTGCGTAAAAATAATTCATTATAATATCATTTCCAAAACATTTTTTTTGCAATTGAAAAGACAAGCTTATTGGAAAAAATGCTGAAAATAACATCGAAATTATGTACCTTTGCAACCCGAAAATCGTACCTATACGATGCGTAATAATTTGTGAAAGAAAAGAACTACATCTACAAATCATTTATATTTGTACTACTTATTGCTTCTGTTTTTGGTGGATTGAGTTTAGTCAATACCGAATATAAATTATGGACTTTGGATTTGAAGCCCGTTGATATGTTTTCGGATATTATTGCCGACGATACGGAGCAAGAGGACAGCTTAACATTGCAACCGGTGGCGAATGAAGTAGCCAAAGTGGAAGCCGACACCTGTCCAGAAGGGGTGGTTTGTATTCAGAATTTTACAGACACTCCTCACCCACTCGACAACATTTCAGCTAAACTTTTTCGTGCAAAACAAGGACGCGAAAAAGTGCGTATTGCCTGGTTTGGCGATTCGTTTACAGATGCCGACCTGGTGGTATGTGATTTACGTGATACACTTCAGTCTGTTTTCGGGGGAAATGGAGTTGGCTTTGTTCCAATAACGCATGAGGCTGCCGGATACCGCCGATCAATTATTCATACATTTGGAGGATGGAAAACCAGTTCTGTTTTACATCGGAAAGGAAATAACAATTTCGGAATCAGCGGCTTTTGCTACAGGCCTGATTCAATGAACTTTGTACGCTTTGCTGCCAGTAAACGCTACAAACATACCCGTCGGTTTGATATTTTCAGATTATTCTATACTTCCGAATTTGAATTTGATGCAAAAGTTGCATTCAACGACAGTGTAAAACACGATTTAACGTTGGAAGCATCAACTCAACCTCAAATGTTGAGTTTATCGCTCGAAAACATTCA
>JBLIZK010000401.1:0-3501 GCA_048859825.1 Paludibacter sp. | reverse complement strand
TCCTTTAATGGTAAGCTCTATATTTACAAACGAGGATACCACTGAGTATTTTACCGATCCGGAATTAATTGATGAAAAATACGGCAATCAGGTGGCTTTTGTCATTGATGGTGGGATAGGTGGACATCTGCATTCAACCATTGTAGATTGCTCCGGCGACGAGATAGAACTGATTCGCCAGGGAGCAGGCGAGTTGATTTAAGCAAATTAATCGTTAAGTATATCTACAATGTCATTGCTAAAGTAGAACTCACATCTGCGGTTTGGACGATACTTTATTTGTGGATGGATAACTTTTCCTTTCGGATTGGCAATAATCCTTCCTTCTTCAATGCCCCAAACTTTTACCAATTCAGTTTTCACTCTTTCGGCACGTTTCAGGCTTAATTTTTCGTTGTAATTTATGTCACCCATGTAGTCGGTAAATCCTCGTACTTCTACAAGTAATGATTTGTCTTTAAGCATTTTTTCGGCAATTTTGCTGATAGTAATTAAAGCTTCGTCATCTAGTTTGTATTGGTCAAAATCAAAATATACAGTAGGTATGGTTTCAAATACAGTACTATAATCTGATGTTCCAATATTGTTTTTTGAAGTTGATGTCTGACTTGAAACTACTGGTATTGGCAGGGTCTTACCATAAAAATCAACCGGTGTATTGGGTGGAGTATTCGGGTCTTTATCTCTCAAGTCTATTACACCATCGTTGTCTGAATCAGGCCCCTCATTTTTAATCATTGCTTCCAGTTTTTCTAAGCGAGGGAGCATATTATTCACCTTGTGTTCAACTGTATCAACCCTGTTTTTTAAGCCTGCTAATTCCTGTTTAAGTTGGTTTATATGTTCCATTGCTTCATCAGGTCGGTATTCCTTCATTGTCATGTTACGAACATGGTTACGCGATAGGGCGCCAATTTTGTATCTGAAGTATATTGATGCAAAGCCTATGTAATCGTTTGTTACCCCATTCCAGTTTAGGTAAGTTACTCCTTCCAGGTTATCTTTGTTGTAAGCGCGGTAATCAACTCTTCCTCCAATCGAAAAAAGTTTGCTGAAGTTGTATTCAAGAGCAACATAGAATGGTGCAGATACAGCCATCCCAAAATCCATGGCTCCATTACCGTCGTTAATTTTTACGGGACGAACTTGTCCATTGTATTTAATATCCGTATATGTTTCGTTATCTGGAACAGCTATATTACTAGGATAATGTCTTACATCGTAAGTGTAATAGGCAAATCCAAGACCAACACCGGTTAGCAATTGTAATTTGGCTTTTGTATTCGGAAAAATCAGTTTCGATAGGTTGACAGTGCCCATTATATCTCCATTTAAAACATTTGTACTGATGTACAAATCGAGTGGGCTTTTATTGATTGCTCTAATAGGAAATAAATATCCATCTAATGCTAATCCCCAAATTGGATCTATTGAATAGGCAATATTTAGTCCAATAACCTGATTAGTAAGTGATGTAGGAAAGAGGCCATGTAAGTGTTGGTTTATGTCGCCATCAAATACTAAGTATCCGTATTCGGGCATTATTGACCATCGAGCTTTCTTCTTTGTTTGCGAAAAAAACAAAAACGGTATGAGTAAAAATAGCAATAATATTTTTAACCGACTGTTATTCATGTGTTTGTGTCGCATAAAGTTTTTAGATTTGGATATTTTTCAAATATTCATGAGTTAGGAAAATTTCTAAATGGAAAAGTTTTTATGACAAAACTAATAGAAAAATTTCTTTTTTGAATATTTATATCACCTACAAATATATGAAAAAATATTTAATATTTAATCATTTCAAATCGTAAATTTAATAATTTTGTAATGTTTTTAATTGTTGTGAGTGTGTAATAGATTGAAATATAATGATATAGTGTATGGATTTAGGTTGGTGGGGGGCTTAAAAAGTTTTCAACAATTAAAAAAAATATATTTGATCGGAATATCACATATGTTTTATTGATTATTTAGATTTATATTTTATCAGTATTATAAAAAAGATTATTGTGCTAAATATTATACTAAAAAGCCCAAAAAGCTATTGGTGGATAGCTTTATGGGCTTATAGATAAATTTATTATTTATTCAGAATTTCTTATTTGATGATTTCAACTTTTTTTGTTTTTTCGAAATTCTGATTTCTTTCATCGGTTCGCTCAGCAAGCATATTTGCCAATCGTTTGAATGCCAGACCTGTAATGCTTTCGGGGTCGCAGGCAACCGGACGTCCGGCATCGCCCTGTTCACGTATGCTTTGTACGATGGGGATTTGACCTAAAAGAGGTACATTTAATTCTTCAGCCAGACGTTTACCACCATCTTTTCCGAAGATATAGTATTTATTTTCAGGTAATTCGGCTGGTGTAAACCACGACATGTTCTCAATGAGTCCTAAAACCGGAACATTTACTTTGTCGTTGGTAAACATATTGGCACCTTTGCGGGCATCGGCAAGCGCTACATCCTGCGGAGTGGTTACTATTACTGAACCTGTAATGCCCAGTGTTTGAACAAGGGTTAAATGTATATCGCTTGTTCCGGGTGGCAAATCGAGTACAAAATAATCGAGTTCGCCCCACATAGCATCGGTGATTAATTGTTTAAGAGCATTACTGGCCATGCTGCCTCTCCACACAAGTGCATTATTCGGGTCTACAAAAAAACCAATTGATAGCATTTTAACACCGTATTTTTCAATTGGTAAAATGTATTGCTTACCTTCATGTTCTTCCATGTACGGACGTGCATCTTCAACACCAAACATTTTAGGAAGCGAAGGTCCGTGTATATCTGCATCTAAAATGCCTACTTTATAACCTTCGTTGGCCAAAGCTATAGCCAGGTTTGAGGATACGGTTGATTTACCAACTCCCCCTTTGCCGGAGAAGACGGCTATAATATTTTTAACCTCAGGCAAAATCGAAACGGGTTTGGGCTTTGGAGCTTCTTTCATTTCGATTGTGATATTGCCTTTAATATCAATGTCATCGCCAATATATGTGAGTATGGCTTGTTCGGCAGCTTTAACAACTGATTTTGCAAAAGGGTCGTTTGGTTTCTCAAAAATAATACTAAACGAGATTTTATTTCCCTCAATGTGTATATCATCTTTTATCATGCCCGATGATACAATATCTTTTCCTGTTCCGGGATATCGAACATGTGTGAGAGTGTCGAGAATGAGTTTTGGATATAAAGTCATATAATTTATTTTTATTGTTTTGTTTAAAAATATATAAGGATTGGGAACGAAAAATGTTCAATAATTACTGATGCAATGTCGAGCCTACCATGATTTAAATGGTTCTTGTGAAAGTGCCGAGTTATAGAATTTTTTATTCCCGGTTACTTCTTGTCCCAGCCAATCTGGTTTTTCGTATACCTCATCCGGAGTCTGTAATTCCACTTCGGCTAAAACAAGTCCTTCGTTTTCGCCTTCGAAAATATCAACCTCAAATATGTGTTTCCCTACCGGAACATAGTAGCGTTTTTTTT
>JBLIZK010000400.1:0-4932 GCA_048859825.1 Paludibacter sp. | reverse complement strand
TATCCGTTATACACACAATTTTAAAACCCTGATATTTCGAAGCAAGTACATTACCGAGCATATTGTAAATGCGTTTCACGCTTTCCGCACGAAATGGAATCTGACTCAATTGTTCACCAACCGCAACAGTTATAGTATTTGCCTTTAAATCAGTGGAAATAACAATATTATTAACACGACCTACAGAGGCATAACTATTGGCAATTATTGTGAGTGAATCGGATATTATTTTTTCAACCTTTGCCTGACCAAAAGCAGGCAGAATACACACAAAAAGAACAAGAACAATACGTATAGAAAATTTTAACATACAACATTCAACTTTAAACCAATTTAAAACGCACTCTCCAGCGGCCATTTTCAAAATCGTGACTGATAATTTCGAAACGGCCTATTTCACGCGTATTACTAACATGCTCACCTATACAGGCACAATAATCGTACTCGCCAACCTTTACTACCCTTAACATTTCAGAAGCATCAGCAGGTAATTTCGACAAATCGGCCACGGTAGCTGCTTCGTCTCTACTCATCAACATTTCAGTTACATCCAACTCCTGCGCAATAACAGCATTTACACTTTCAATCAATTCTGCCACCTGAGCTTCGGTAGGCGCCTGGGCCAAAAAATAATCACACTTACTTTTCTTACGCTCAATGTGGGCATTCATCGAACGCTGACACCCGAACATCCGAATCATAGTTTGGTTAAGAATATGTTCGGTGGTATGCATATCGGTTGCATACTGCTTTTTAGCTTCGTTAAGTATAGTTTCCATTGTCTGATTATATTCCTACAAAGATACAAAAAATGGCTGCATCTGCCTTATGAATCCGGCATAAAAAACCAGCCCCCGCAATCCTGTTTTTTAAACAAAATAAGATTGCGGGGGCTGGTTTACTTTAATCAAAAGATATCCTTAGTTCAGCTTTTTATCCAGATTGCGTTTAATGGCTGCCAGGAAATCCTGGGTATTTAAATAATCTGTACGTGTTATATTCTCGCCATGTACCAGTATTGCCAAATCTTTTGTCATTTCACCAGCTTCTACAGTCTCAACACATACCTCTTCGAGTTTTTGACAGAAATTGATCAGTGCTTCGTTACCATCCAGTTTTCCACGGTGCGCTAAACCTCTTGTCCATGCAAAAATGGATGCAATAGGGTTAGTACTTGTTTCCTTACCCTGTTGATGCTGACGATAATGGCGGGTCACTGTACCATGAGCCGCTTCTGCTTCTACAGTTTTACCATCGGGTGTTACAAGTACCGACGACATTAAACCCAATGAGCCAAAACCCTGAGCTACAGTATCGGATTGCACATCGCCATCGTAGTTTTTACATGCCCATACAAATCCACCATTCCATTTCAATGCTGAAGCTACCATATCGTCAATCAGCCGATGTTCATAAACAATGCCGGCAGCTTCGAATTTCGCCTTAAATTCTTTTTCGTATACGTCCTGAAAAATGTCTTTAAAACGCCCATCATAAGCTTTCAGAATGGTATTTTTTGTTGATAAATACAAAGGCCATTTTTTATCAAGCGCAACCTGAAACGATGATTGGGCAAAGCCGTAAATAGATTCATCTGTATTGTACATTGACATTGCTACACCATCGCCTTTAAAATCATACACTTCCCACTCCTGTGTTTCGCCAGCCTCATTGGTGAAACTCATTTTCAGAGTTCCTTTTCCTTTTAAAACCACATCGGTTGCTTTATACTGGTCGCCAAAGGCATGACGTCCAATCACTATAGGTTGCGTCCATCCCGGTACCAAACGAGGTACATTAGAACAAATAATTGGTTCGCGAAATACAGTACCTCCAATAATGTTACGCAAAGTACCATTAGGTGATTTCCACATTTTTTTCAAACCAAATTCTTTCACACGAGCTTCATCAGGTGTAATGGTGGCACATTTTATACCAACATTGTATTTATTAATGGCATTGGCGGCCTCTACAGTTACTTCGTCGTTAGTTGCATCGCGGTTTTCCATACCCAAATCGTAATATTTAATATCCAAATCGAGGTAGGGTAATATCAGTTGTTCTTTAATAAACGACCAAATAATGCGGGTCATTTCATCACCGTCGAGTTCAACTACGGGATTTTGTACTTTTATTTTACTCATATATTTTTAAAGCTCCCAAATCCCCCTCCATGGGAGACTTGAAGAACATTTTGCTAATTTAAAAATTTCAATTTATTAAAAAGTAAGCCTCCATTTCAGGAATGATGGATGGGCATTTTTATCTTTTATCCAGTGGAACGAAAGACTTTTTATCACCCACATTTTTGTAGGCCGGACGAATAATACGCTTGCTGGCAAAATTCAACTCTTCGATACGATGAGCAGTCCAACCGGTAATACGCGACATTGCGAAAAGCGGTGTATATACTTCAGTTGGTAATCCCATAGCTTCGTATACAAATCCTGAGTAGAAATCCACATTAGTACATACCTGTTTATTGATGCCGGCACCTTTAAATGTCATAAAGGCATTAACAGCACGTTCGTCAAGCAGTTCAAGGAAATCAAACTCCTTCTGCAAACCTTTTTCTTCGGCCAGTTTACGGGCCATTTCTTTAAGTAACAACGAACGTGGATCAGAAATGGTATACACAGCATGTCCTATACCATAAATAAGACCAGTTTTGTTGTATGCTTCTTTGTTGAGCATTTTTTTGAGGTAAGAATCAATTTCCTTAACATCATCCCAATGCTTAATAGCTTTTTTCAGGTGGGCAAACATTTCGTTTACTTTGATATTTGCACCACCATGCAATGGTCCTTTCAACGAACCAATACCGGCTGCTATAGCTGAGTAAGTATCCGTTAATGTAGAACTCACTACGCGTACCGAGAAAGTAGAGTTGTTACCACCACCATGCTCGGCATGCAAAATCAGGCACAGGTCAAGCAATTTCACATCCAGTTCAGAATAGCTTCCCGGACCTTTCATCATATACAGGAAGTTTTCGGCTATCGAAGCACCTTCCTTTGGATGACGAATGTGCAGTGAACGTCCATGCTGGCTATGACGAAGAATATTATACGCATATGCAATGATTGTTGGGAATTTCGATATCAAATCGATAGACTGACGAATCAGGTTATCACGCGAAATATCATCAGCATTGTTATCGAAAGTATACATCTCCAAAACCGAACGAGCCAGAATATTCATAATATCCTGCCCTTCAAGGTCGATAATATTCATGCGCATTTTTTGCTCTAATGGCATATTATCGTTGAGTATGGTCGAAAAAACACGCAATTCTTCGGCATCGGGCAAATAACCTGAAAGTAACAAAAAGGCAGTTTCTTCAAATCCGAGACGGTCTTCTTTTTGTAAACCATGCACCAAATCTTCTACATCGATTCCACGATACAATAATTTTCCGGGTATGGCTTTCAATCCACCTTCAGGCAAACGTTCGTATCCAACTACGTCACCTACTTTTGTTAATCCAGCCACTACACCTGAATGATCCTCATTACGCAAGCCGCGTTTTACATTAAACTGGGTGAACAACTCCTTATCGATACGACTAGTAGATTTAATCGTTTCCGATAACTTATAAATCAGAAATTCTTTTTCGTTTGCCATGTGATTTTATTATTTTATTAATTATTTATTATTTGATTTCCGCTTATGTGGTTGATATAAATTAATTCAACCCATTCAACGCACTACCGGCCTTAAACCATTCAATCTGTGCATTATTATAAGTGTGAACAGCTTCAAATTGTTCATTACTTCCGTCAGAATGTGTTAGTACAATGGTAAGGTTTTTTCCCGGAGCAAAAGAGGTTAATCCCTTAATGCTGATTTTATCATCTTCACGCACTTTGTCGTAATCATTTTTATCGGCAAATGTGAGCGCCAACATACCTTGTTTTTTCAGGTTTGTTTCGTGGATACGGGCAAACGATTTTACCAGAATAGCTTTCACATTCAAATGACGTGGCTCCATAGCTGCATGTTCGCGACTTGATCCTTCGCCATAATTCTCTTCGGCCACTACCACCGATCCAATGCCGGCAGCTTTGTATTTACGCGCCAGCGCCGGTACGGCAACATATTCGCCTGTTGATGGATCGAGAACCGAATTAGTGTTATCGTTAAATGCATTTACTGCACCAATCAACATATTATCAGAAATATTATCAAGATGTCCACGGAAGCGAAGCCATGGTCCTGCCATCGAAATATGGTCGGTTGTACATTTCCCTTTCGCTTTAATCAGCAGAGGCTGCTCAATTAAATCCTTACCATCCCATGCTTTAAACGCTTCAAGTTTTTGCAAACGCTTCGATTCAGGACTAATATTAACCTCAACTTTACTTCCATCTTCTACAGGAGCAATGTATCCGGCATCTTCTACCGCATATCCTTTTACCGGGAGCTCAAATCCTACCGGTTCGGCTAATTTCACCTGCTCGCCTTTATCGTTGGTAAGCGTATCTTTTATCGGGTTAAAAGTAAGATCGCCTGCTATAGTAAGCGCTGTAACCATTTCAGGTGAACCAATAAATATATGTGTATTGGGGTTACCATCGGCACGCTTGGCAAAATTACGGTTAAACGAGGTTATAATTGAATTCGGACGTTCTGGAACATCAATTTCTCGTTTCCATTGACCGATGCATGGTCCGCAGGCATTCGCCATAACCACACCACCTACCGATTCGAACTCAGCGATTACGCCATCGCGCTCAGCAGTATATCGTACCTGCTCTGAACCCGGATTGATAATAAACTGAGCTTCTACTTTTAATCCTGCTTCTTTAGCTGCTTTCACAATAGAAGCCGAACGGGTTAAATCCTCGTACGATGAATTAGTACATGAACCTATCAGTCCAACTTCCATTTTCTGAGGATATCCTTTTTCTTTTACAATTTGAGCAAATTCAG
>JBLIZK010000399.1:0-3505 GCA_048859825.1 Paludibacter sp. | reverse complement strand
TCCTTTATTAAACTGAAAGAACTTACAGTGAGTTATGACTTTAAAGTAATGAATGGTTTAACGGTTTATTTAACTGGCGAGAACTTGTTTGCAATAACTAATTATTTAGGTTTGGATCCTGAAACTATGTATTCGTACGATGCATCGTTACGTGGATTTGATTATGCAAAAATACCACTTGCCCGTTCGTTTAAACTGGGTTTCAATATTAAACTATAATGGATAATACAATCAATATGAAGAAAATAATCTATTCATTTGCCATAATTTCAAGCATATTTTTTACAACTGCTTGTTCCGATTTCTTCAATCCCGAAGCGTCTGATGTGCTTGTTGAAGATAATTATATCAACGATAATACGGAAGTTATCACGGGGTATTTGGGTGTTGCCGCTACTGTACAATCAGTGGCCGAACAAACCATGTTTTTAGAAGGATTAAGGGGTGATTTTCTCGAACCAACTACTAATGCAACGCGTGAAATGTGGGATATTTATAATTATCAGGACCTTGAAGGGAATACATTTGCAAGCCCCAAAGGTTATTACAACGTAATTATTAATGCCAACGATTACCTGTCGCATCTGTTTGCATATCGTGAAAAAGATTCAACTTCAGTACGTGAAGCAACTTTCAAAGGGTTGGTGTCAAGTGTGTTGCGTTACAAAGCATGGGCCTATTTACAATTGGCTAAAATATATGGTGAAGCCATCTATTTCGACGACCCTATCACTTCAATAGGCGAGATAAATAAATATCCGATGCTGGGTTTTGACGATTTAATTTCAAAATCGATTGATTTAATTGAAACCGGTGTGAACGGGATTGATGGAAAATCATCTGTCATCTGGACACAGGAGTTAGGCCGCTACTATTACAACGGTGTTGAATTAACTGATGGATATCTGAATATGAATTGTCCTCCGGCCGAAATTCTTCTGGCTGAACTCTACCTGAATAAAAAGGACTATCAAAAAGTGAGGGATAATTGTCTTGCCCTGTTAAATGCAAATTGCCCGTATGGCAGACTGCGAATGAATTTAAACTATTATAATGCTGAATGGAAAAACATGTTCTCAAGATATACCGGAACCGAGGATATCTCAATTCAGGTGTTCGATAAAAACTATGGACAGGTAAATAATTTATACAATTATTATTCAAATTCATTGGGTAGTAAGTATTATTTCAGACCAACTCCTACATCTATACTTCGATTTAATTCGCAGTATCAGGATGGTGATGTTGTAAGTGGAGATATTTACAGGGGTGAAAACTCTACCTATAAGGTTGTAAATAACGATACTGTAGTGTATAAATTTCTTCAAACAAATCCGTCAACTACCGCGGTTTATCTGAAACTTTACAGAGCATCAGACTTATATATGTTCCTCGTGGAGGCTAATATAGGATTAGGTCGTTTGCAGGAAGCATTGACCTTCCTTAATAAAGGATTTCGTGGTGTTACACTTACTATCCTGAATAATAAATTCAATGCACCCTACGAGGATTATCCGGTAAGTATGCATGGTGGTGGTAAAGGCGAAAATGCAAATGCTGGTGTGAGAGGGTTGGTAAACTTAAATGCTGTTGGTACTTTTGCATTAAGTTCGCCCACGGCGCTCGACTCGCTTACAAATATGCGAAGACTGGATTCGCTTATCATTGAAGAAGCCTGTATGGAGTTTGGTGGCGAAGGTAAAGCTTTGTATACCATGAACCGTATTATCCGTAAATGGTCCAATAGTGCCGATAAGTCATGGGCATCTAAATGGCTAAACTCAGCTAATAGTAACGATGCTATGTTATTGTGGGGTTCGAAAATGCAGACTGACTGGGCCGATAAAATTGGAGCAAAATACAAGAATGGTATGGGAGCCGAGGTGTCGTCAAAGTTAAAAGCTGATTTAAATAATTGGTTCATTAAATACAATTTAAAATAGCAAATAGATAATAATTGTCTTAATATGGCCAGGCTCAAAGCATTATCTTTGTTATTGAGCCTGGTTTTTTTATAAATTGTAATTAAATCTTTATGTATTCCAGATTTATATTTTTTGTTTTTGTTTGCTGCTTTTCATTTAATGCGTTTTCGCAATACGAAAACGATGGTAAAAAGCAGTTCGATCCCGAAACAAATAAATTAGCGCAGCGAATATCACCGGTTAATGCTGATAGAGTTCTGCGTTATAAACCCGAGGGGGATGATTTTGTGATTGTAAATGGTAGAAATAAATTCAATCGGGCACTTTATGGTTCAAATACGGGTTTTCGTCTCGAAACAGGCGACGTGCCAGAGTTTGCTCTATATCTACCCAATATGGGTGGTAATTTGCACTTTTTTATTTCAAATAAAAAAACGAAGAAGCCATTAAACGATGCCGTGGAAATAGTGTGCCGGTATAGAGCAGGATCCCGTATTTACGAAATTAAAGATCCGATGCTTGGTAATGGTAGTTTAGTGATAACCGCTTTGGCATTATCACAATCCGATGGTTTTATCTTATCTGTAAAAACAGTAAATATAGCCTCCAATATACAGTTGTCCTGGTTTTTTGGTGGTGCTGCCGATAAGCGTTTTAGTCGTGAAGGCGATTTAGGTGTCGACCCTATTGATGCTTTTGAACTAAAACCGGAGTACTGTAAAGGAAATAAATATAGCATTCGGAAGAATACTTTTGAGCTTAGTTTCGGCAGGAATAATCAAAAAAAACTAATCGGAATTTTTCCGTCGGGTTCAAAACTGAATGTTACTGATACTGTTACACCGATGCTGAATGGCCATGTCAGGTTAAAAAGCAAATCAGAGATTCTTTTTGCTATAAAAGTTCCCGATAACGAACCCTTAACTGAAAAAACTTTACCGTCGCTTTACAAGAATTCAGAATCTTTCCGTGTTCATATAGCGTCGCGTATTAAAATTAACACTCCAGACCCTTATATTAATACTTTAGGTGGTGTTCTGGCTACTGCAGCCGATGCAATTTGGGATGGGCAGGTTTGGTTGCATGGTGCCATAGGATGGCGCATGCCGCTAAATGGCTGGAGGGCTGCTTATACGGGCGATGTGCTGGGTTGGCACGACAGAGCCCGAACGCATTTTAACGCATATGCAGCGTCGCAGGTGAAAGATAAACCCGTAACCATGCCTCACCCTGTGCAGGATAGCGCATTAAATCTTGCCCGTAGTTTAAAAAAATGGGGCACACCAATGTACAGTAACGGTTATATTTGCCGCAACCCAAACCGCAATGACCAAATGCACCATTACGATATGAATCTTTGTTATATCGACGAGTTGTTATGGCATTTTAACTGGACCGGCGATTTGGACTATGCCCGTAAAATGTGGCCTGTTCTGACATCTCATTTGGCTTGGGAAAAGCAAAATTTCGATCCGGACAACGATGGGCTATACGATGCCTATGCTTCTATCTGGGCTAGCGATGCATTGTATGACAATAGTGGTGCTGTTACACATTCAGCGGCCTATAATTACAGGGCA
>JBLIZK010000398.1:0-4275 GCA_048859825.1 Paludibacter sp. | reverse complement strand
AATCGGAAATGCATATTTGTTTTCGCCTTACAATGTAAAGGATAAACCATATTGTGCCGCTGTGGCTACAGCTTACAATGCATTTATGCCTGAATACGTACGTACCAAAAATTTGTATGCATTGGTGCTCGATGCTATTAATACGCAGCGCAAGGCTGAGCGTAATGCATCGTGGCGCGATTTTATTGATACTGCTGCCAAAGGTTATATCGATATTGCATTGAAGGATCGTAGTGGTGTGGAACGTAAACTGTCGGAGTTGGAAGGTAAAATTGTTTTGATCGATTTTTCGGCCTACGAAATGGAAAACAATGTGGCGTATACTTTTGATATGAGAGAGCTGTATGATAAATACAAAAGCCGTGGGTTTGAAATTTATCAAATTTCGCTGGACCGTAGTAAACTCTTGTGGGAAGAAGGAGCTGCAAATGTTCCCTGGATTTCTGTCCGCGACGAAAACGGACCTGAAACATCGTACATAGCATCGTATAATGTGCAGGCATTGCCAACAATGTTTCTGATGAATCAGAAAGGAGAGGTGATTTTAAGAGCATTCGATTTTAAAACCATCGATAATGCCATTTCGAAATTGTTGTAATTGCCTGAAATTTATCCTGTTTATACATGGTTTTTTCGGCGTAATTTAATACTTTTGCAGTCCGAATTAAAGAATAGAATTTATTACAAATTTTCATTATAACAGATTATCATGGGAAGAGCGTTTGAATATCGTAAAGCTACCAAAATGAAACGTTGGGGAAATATGGCCCGCGTTTTTACTAAATTAGGAAAACAAATAACCATTGCCGTTCGCGAAGGCGGATCTGAACCCGATACAAACCCACGTTTGAGAGTCCTTATTCAACAATCCAAAAAGGAAAATATGCCTAAGGATAATGTGGAGCGTGCTATTAAAAAAGCTACTTCAAAAGACGAGGCCGATTACAAAGAAATGGTGTACGAAGGGTACGGACCTAACGGTATTGCCATTGTAGTAGAAACAGCTACCGATAATCCTACCCGTACTGTTGCAAATGTTCGTAGCTATTTTAACCGTTATGGTGGCTCTTTGGGCACCACAGGCTCTTTACAGTTCCTTTTTGACCATAAATGTGTATTTAAAATTGCGCCGAAGGAGGGTGTTTCAATCGACGATTTGGAACTGGAATTAATTGATTTTGGAGTGGATGAACTGGTACAGGATGAGGATGGAATTATTTTGTATGGTGAGTTTCAGTCATATTCGTCAATTCAAAAATACCTCGAAGAAAATGGATTCGAAATTTTCAGTGCCGAGTTTGAACGTATACCAAACGACATGAAGGAATTGAACGAGGAACAAAAAGCACAGGTTACCAAGTTACTCGACAAAATTGAGGACGATGAAGACGTTCAAAACGTTTTCCACAATATGATGGAATAACTTTCGTTCGGAAAAAGATAGAATCTAACATAAAAAAAGCTGCAAATTTTTGATTTGCAGCTTTTTTAGTATAGCAGACTGATGATTATTCAGCTTTCGGTTTTTCTTCTTTTGGAGGACGTGGTAACAAAGCTTTGCGCGACAGTTTGTATTTTCCTGTCTTCTGGTCGATGTCAAGTAATTTTACATCAATCATGTCGCCTTCTTTAATTCCGGCTTGTTCCATTGTTTCAATACGTTTCCAGTCAATTTCTGAAATGTGAAGCAAGCCTTCTTTACCAGGCATAAACTCTACAAATGCACCATAAGGCATTACCGATTTTACTTTCGAAGGATAAGTTTCGCCAATTTCAGGGATTGAAACAATTCCTTTGATACGTGCAATGGCTGCATCAATGGCCGTTTTATTGTTGGCTGCAATTTCCACACGACCCTGGTCACCCACTTCTTCAATCGAAATAGTAGCACCTGTTTCGGCTTGCATTGCCTGGATAATTTTTCCGCCAGGGCCAATTACCGCACCAATCATTTCTTTCGGTATCATCATAACAATAATACGTGGAGCATGTGGTTTCAGGTCGGCACGTGGTTCCGAAAGGGTTTCCATTATTTTACCCATTATGTGTAAACGACCTTCTTTTGCCTGACGTAAAGCTGTTTCCAGAATCTCGTAGGATAAACCGTCTACTTTGATGTCCATCTGAGTAGCTGTAATACCATCTTTGGTGCCGGTTACTTTAAAGTCCATATCGCCCAGGTGGTCTTCGTCGCCAAGAATATCAGATAATACTGCAAAGTTTTTACCTTTGTTTTCTGATATTAATCCCATGGCAATACCGGTTACCGGTTTTTTAATCTGAACACCTGCATCCATCAACGCCAGAGTTCCGGCGCATACAGTAGCCATCGACGATGAGCCGTTCGACTCAAGAATATCCGACACTACACGAACAACGTATGGGTAATTTTCCGGTATCATTGGTTTCAATGCACGGAATGCAAGGTTTCCATGGCCAATTTCGCGACGACCTGTGCCTCTCGATGCTTTTGCTTCGCCGGTCGAAAATGGTGGGAAGTTATAATGCAACAGAAAACGTTCTTTACCCTGAATAAGTGCTTCGTCAATCAGTTTCTCGTCGCTTTTTGTGCCAAGCGTTACAGAAGTTAATGATTGTGTTTCGCCACGTGTAAATACGGCTGAACCGTGAGGTCCCGGTAAATAGTCAACTTCCGACCAGATAGGGCGGATTTCAGTTGTTTTACGACCGTCAAGACGTTTGCCTTCGTCCAGAATTGAACGGCGCATCGCTTCTTTTTCTACATCGTGATAATATTTATTGATAAGACCCTTTTTCTCAGCAGCCACTTCCGGTTCAAGTGTGGCAATATATTCTGCTTTAACAGCTTCGAAATTTTCAACACGCGAGTGTTTGTCTGTGTTGCATGATGTGGCCAACGCATATGCTTTTGCATAGGTTTTTTCCCAGATGTCTTTTTTCAGGTCTTCGTCGTTTTCCTCGTGACAGTAGGTGCGTTTTACGGTTTTACCAACTGCTTCCATCAATTCAATCTGTGCCTGACAATGTACTTTAATAGCTTCGTGAGCCACTTTCATTGCGTTCAATAAATCATCTTCGCTCACTTCTTTCATTTCGCCTTCTACCATCATAATATTATCGAGGGTAGCAGCTACAATTACATCCATATCGGCTGTGGCTAATTGCTCAAAAGTAGGATTTACTACAAATTGTCCGTTGATACGTGCTACACGTACTTCAGATATCGGACCGTTGAAAGGTATGTCAGAAACGGCTAATGCAGCAGATGCGGCTAAACCAGCCAATGCATCGGGCATGTCAACGCCATCAGACGAATATAGCGTAACATTAACAAAAGTTTCAGCATGGAAATCGTCCGGAAATAAAGGACGAAGTGCACGGTCGATTAAGCGTGATACAAGGATTTCATAATCCGATGCACGACCTTCGCGGCGTGTAAAGCCACCCGGAAAACGACCGTTGGCAGCAAATTTTTCTTTGTAATCCACCGATAGTGGCATAAAGTCCGTTCCCGGAACAGCGTCTTTGGCTGCACATACTGTGGCCAATAGCATGGTGTTACCCATGCGAACCATCACTGAGCCATCTGCCTGTTTTGCAAGCTTTCCGGTTTCGATGGTAATTTCACGTCCATCGCCCAATGCGATGGTTTTTGTAACTACATTCATAAAATTACAGTTCTTGTTTTTAATCTGTTTAATTTTCGGATGCAAAGATACAATTTTTTTTGTAGATTATTATTTTTCATTCATCTAATTAATGCTTTGTAATTCAAATTGATAGTGAAATATTGTCTTGTTTTATCAACCTGAATCTAAAAATACTTTGTTTCAGTGAGTTGTGATTTGTTTTACAGATTCATTATCGTATTATTTCTATAATTAATGTTGTTAATAGGTTGGGATTTGAGTATTTAGATTAACTTTGCAGAATATTTCCAATTAATATGTGGGCAAAAATGAAGGCATTTTTCTCTGCTTTTGTGCAGTTTTTAAAAGTCAATTTACCTGTTTTGTGGGGTTTTATCGTGCAGAAAATGAAGCAATTCGTTGCCTGGCGCATTCGCAGATATAACAGATTCAGGGGATTGATATGGTACAAAAAACTCATCAACTCTTTTCTTACAGGAATTGTCTTGTTTGTGTTTTTTTTGTTTCTGATTGATATCAACTTTTTATGGTTGTTTGGTAAATCACCCAGTTTATATAGCATAAGCAATCCGGAGCAAAGTATTTCTTCCGAAATTATTTCGGCCGATGGCAAAGTGATTGGAAAGTACTTTACTGAAAACCG
>JBLIZK010000397.1:0-9722 GCA_048859825.1 Paludibacter sp. | reverse complement strand
CTATTAAGCGCTTTTTCATGTGCATACGTGTGTTCCAGATAACCTCATCCGGAATATCGTACACTTTCTGCCATATTTTTAAGTTTGACTGATCGCTGTAAAATGATTTGTCAAAGTACTTTTCGTTTACTGCTTTCCATTCCGAAGCTGTCCAGGTAGGAAGGTGAACTCCATTTGTGACGTAATTAACGTGTAATTCCTCAGGGAAATATCCACGCCAGATAGGATTGAACATTTCCTGCGATACTTTTCCATGTAACCAACTTACACCGTTCACTTCCTGACAGGTATTACAAGCAAATGCGCTCATACTGAATTTTTCATCTTTGTTCCCTGCATGTTCACGTCCCATGTCCATGAATTCGTCCCAGCTGATCTGAAGCTTAGCTGGGTAATCGCCCATGTATTTACCGAATAAATCTTCGCTAAAACTATCGTGGCCCGCCGGTACCGGAGTGTGAACTGTGTACAATGAACTTGAACGTACAACTTCCAGTGCTTGTGCGTGCGAAAGCCCTTTATCGCTAATTAAATCCACCAAACGTTGAGCGTTGAACAATGCAGCATGTCCTTCGTTGCAATGATACACCTCTTTTTCGATGCCCAGTTTTTTCAGAGCCAGAATTCCGCCTATACCCAACATTATTTCCTGTTTCAAACGGTTTTCCCAGTCGCCACCGTAAAGCTGGTGAGTAATCGGGCGGTCGAATTCGCTGTTGTTTTCATGGTCAGAGTCCAAAAGATAAAGCGAAATCCGCCCTACAGATACTTTCCATAGGTTGGCATAAATAATTCTTCCCGGATATGGAACTTCAATAACTATAGGCTCATCGTTTGCATCTTTTACCTGCTCAATTGGCAAATTGTTGAAGTTTTGAGCTTCATATAGTGCAATTTGCTGACCTTCCATTGAAAGTGCCTGTGTGAAATATCCGTAACGGTAAAGGAATCCGATAGCAGTCATATTTATTGCACAGTCACTGGCTTCTTTCAGATAGTCGCCTGCTAGCACACCCAATCCGCCTGAGTAAATTTTCAGTACTTCGGTTAGTCCGTATTCCATGCTGAAATAGGCTACTGATGGTCTGTCTTCTCTTAACGGAGTATTTTTATATGCAATAAATCTGTCGTAAATACTGTTGAGTTTAGCAATAAAAGTTTCGTCGTTTTCAAGTGCAATCAGTTTTTCGTAACCCAATATATTGAGCAACAAAACCGGATTTGAATGTGCTTTTACCCACGATTCACGATCGATGGAGCGAAACATGTTTTTCGCCTCGCTATCCCACACCCACCAAAGGTTGTGAGCTATCTCCTCCAGTTTTTTCAGGTTCTCAGGCAAATTGGACTTTACATTAATAACCTTCCAATTTGGCTCGTTAGCTTTGTTTACTTTAATTTTCATATAAGTTTTAATTTTCTGAGTTCATTATAGAATCAATTATTTTGCATTTCGGATATTTTTATTTCGAATTGCTATGTCGTATGCAGTTTCGTAATGCGTTATGAATTTACTCCAGAGAGCTTTTTTTGCTATAGATTGTGCTTTTTTACGAATGCTTTTAATTTCCTCTGCAGAGTAATGCTCAAAGTCGAAAAGCATGTTTGCAATTTTATGGGCAACTTCTGTTCCGTTATAATCGGAGCGATGTATAACGCCTACACCGGTTTCGATGTGTTGTTCAGTATGCGAAACCCACTGACCAAAACCCGATAATGAAGTGGTAATAGTTGGTACTGAAAATGCAACGCTTTCAAGTGGAGTATATCCCCATGGTTCGTAGTACGACGGAAAGACGGTTAAGTCAAGACCGATTAATAAATCGTAGTAGGATGTATTTAAAATGCCATCGTTTCCGTCAAGGTAGGATGGTATAAAAATTACTTTTATACGTTCACCCGGCTTATTGGTGATGTGAAACCAGTTAAGCGCATTAATTACATTGTCATTGTAATAGTCGTGTAATTCGTGTGTGCTGAATCGGTTGTGCGTGTCGTTTAAATACTGATTATGTGTAATACTGTATTGTAAATCGGTACGCGCACCTTTTATCCAGGCGGGTACCATAATAAATGCAACCTGTTCTTTTTCTGTGCTGTTCGTTTTATCTTTCAGGTATTTAAGTGATTCAATGAAAATGTCAATCCCTTTATTTTTGTATTCGTAACGACCTGCTGTGCCTACAAATACACAATCATCTGAAAGCTGATAGCCCAAAAGTGTTTCAGCTGTTTTTTTGAGTGTTTTACGTGCTTCAGTTCGTTTTGTGTTGAAAAGTTTCCCTGTTGGAACAAAATCGTTTTCAAAGCCATTTGGTGTTACAATATCCACTTCTTTGTCAAGTAGTTGAGCGCATTCGATGGCAGTTATTTCGCTTACCGTAGTAAAACAATCCACTAAATGAGATGCTTTTTTCTCAGTAGAATGTTTTGATACCATATTCAGTTCATAGGCCATCTGGTCGCCATTGTATTCATTCAAATAGTCGTAAAGCGGCTTGTGATTACCGGCAATTGATCGTCCAATGGAAGTGGCATGTGTAGTGAACAAAGTGGCAATCTGTGGTAATTTTTCGCGAATATAAAAGGCCCCGAAGGTAGTCATCCATTCATTGAAATGTGCTACAACTTCTGTTGCTTCATTTAATTTCTGATATTTGTAAAAGCTTTCGATAACCATTCCGGTTGCATAACCAAACATTGATGATTCGTCATAATCACCATAGGCAGCAATTGAATCGACACCGTACAGCGACCAAAAATGTCCGTAGATCTCGTTTTTCTGTTCAAAGAGTTGATCGAAGTTTACTAAAACGGCCACCGGGGAGCCCGGGATGTTCCATCTGCCGGTTCTGATTTTTATTGGGTAGTTTTCAGCACAACTTTCAGTCCATGAGCCAAAAAGCGTTTTGTCTTCAATGAAGTAAGGACTATCTGTCTCTTTCCATACATCGGGACCGATAAATACTAGCTTGTCGCCATGTGTTTTCACGAGCGTGGCAGCTCTCGTAGACAAAACTGTGTAGATGCCACCCACCATATTGCAAACTTCCCAGCTTGCCTCGAAGATATATTCTGCTGAATTTTTCTTTGTCATCAATAAATAATTCGTTTAAAAATGCAGTACATTTTGTTATATAATCACCTTATATTACATGAAAATGTGACTTTTTCTCTTGAAATAACGAATTTTTAGACTGAAGGATAAGCAAAGATACTAAAACTTTTTAAATATAAATGAGTACATTAGTAAAGTTTTCAACATCATGTCATATTTGTAATGAATTAAATTTTATTTCCCCTAAAATATGTAAATATGAAAGTTATTTGGATGAATATGCTTTTTGGAGAATAATTCATTTGAAATGTTTTTCTAACTTTGCAGCTATTATTAATTCCAATCCCGGATAACCGGTAAATCATCGTTTTATGCAAAAAGATAGTCGATTAGCGTGGGGACTTTCCCTGCTTGTATTTGGAGTTTTGTTTTTTATTCGTCAGTTAAATATTTTCTCACCCTCATACGTGGATGTTATCTATAATTTTAAAAACTATCCGCTTATATTAGGTGTCATTTTTCTTCTTGCGCACAAAAATAAGACTCCCGGTATAGTGTTAATTGCTGTATCGGTGTTGTTTCGTTTGTCCGATATTATCAAATTAACACAACATGTTTCGGATTTTGTTTGGCCTACATTGCTGATAATTGCAGGTGTAATTATGGTGTTTGGAATGAAAAAGGGTAAAAACTAATGAGAGTAGTGTTAATTGGGGCAGGCAATGTGGCTACTCATTTTGGTGAAGCTCTATTGGCTGCTGGTTACCATATTTTACAGGTATATAGCAGAACTGAGCAGTCTGCCGGGGAATTGGCATCCAGACTAAATGCCACTTTTTGCTCATCAATTCATGAGGTTGTTGAAGCCGACTTATATGTCTATTCGGTGTCTGACAGCGCTTTGCCTGAAGTGATTAATCAAATGATTCACACAACCGGGATTCACATTCACACCACAGGCAGTGTAGGGGTAGAAGTATTTGGTAATAAGTTTAGTGCTTTCGGTGTGATTTATCCATTACAAACTTTTTCGAAACAGAAAGACCTTGATTTTAATCAGGTGCCATTGTTTGTTGAAGCTGTTTCCGATACAGTAAAAGACCATCTTTTACAAATTGCTGAAAAATTAAGCAAACACGTTTATGTGGCAAATTCAGCTCAACGGATACAACTTCATATAGCTGCTGTTTTTGCATGCAATTTCAGTAATTATTTTTATAGTATTGCTGCCGATGTGTTAAATAAAGCCGGTTTCCCCTTTGAAGTTTTACATTCCCTGATTTTAGAAACAGCAGAAAAAATACGCACATTATCACCGGATCAGGCCCAAACAGGCCCCGCCCGACGAAACGATCAGTATAGTGTTGAAAAACACATATCGATGATTAATGATAGTGAAGTTGCTGAATTATATCGGGTTATTAGTGCCAGAATTACTCAAAAGTATTTGTCCTGAATCTCCTAATTGACTTCTCCGAGTTGTTTCTTTATTAGCTCAATTTCTTTTAATCTTTTTTCAAGGGCTTGCTGATATTGGTAAACGGTGAAAATGTGCTGGTAATTGACCATTAGTGTTTTTTCGAAAGCCGCTATTGAAAGTTTTAGATTATTAACAGCTTCGTCGGTATTGCCGGTTATCTCATTTGCTACGGCAATATTGTATAAGAGCATTCCCTTGGTATTCCCTTTTGTTTTTATTACTCCTTTTTTCCAGATTTTTATAGCTTCGTCCCATTCACGCATACTAACAGAGTCCATACCTTGTTTCAAGTACTTGTTATTTGATGAAAAGAAATACCTATCCTCTTTGTCCCACCAGGGTACAAAGCGTTTCATGGTTTCCTGCCCCACGTGTAATGCTCCGTCGATCAATGCGTTGTATCTGTCCGGTAATCCTTGTAACGCCATTTTTCTTATATAAGCTTCTTTGTCCCAGTATATTGTGTCCATGTACACTTTCTTTTCCAATGTTTCATTCGATGGATAATAAATACTCCAGTTGGTTTGGTAGTATGCTTCCAAAACAGCGTAATAGCTTGAATTTGTTTGGTTGAAGAAATCCTGTACGATATCGTTTACTTTAATTCTGTCAAGTAATAAAACTACATCTGCATTGTATTTTTGAGCCAATAGCTTTAATGAGTCATTGTGATTGTGATCTATCACAAAGAAAGTTCCTTCTTTTTTGATAGATTCCATCTGAAACGATGTATGTGGAAAAAATTCGTTTTTTTGAAATTCTTCATTTATAACACTTAAGCAAAACATAGCCAGGCTGTCAGTATTAATGGTTGAGTTGCGTTTTTTTTCGTCCATCAATTTTACCTGATGTCCATAAGTCGCTGGCTGAGGGATTGTGTTATTTACAATCAATAAGCTTTTTGCTCCTTTGTCAAATGTAAAGTCGGCCGGGCGTAGCACGTCAATAGAAGTGTACATTTTTGTTGTACAGGCAGATAGGATAGCTATAAGTATGAAACTACCAAAGTAAATAGCTCTTTTCATAAGTAGTTAAATTGCACATTATTGGTTTTTCATGTTGTTGATAAAAACAACAATTCTAAATCCATCAAAGTTTATATTTCAATTATCAAACCATCGTAAGCCGGAAATATATTATCAGTTAACTTTTTTTCAATTTCAACATGCAAACCTGCATCGTGACTGAAATGAGTGAAATATGTTTTGTTAGCTCCAATTTTGTTTGCAAAAACCACAGCTTCGTCAATTGTAATATGAGAAATGTGTGGTTGAATTCTTAATGCGTTGATAATTAGCAATTCTAGTCCTTTTAGTTTCATTAATTCGTCATCAGATATCGATTTTAAATCGGTAATGTAGGCGAAATTTCCGATGCGAAAGCCCAGAATTGGTAATTCTGCATGCATAATACGAATTGGTACAATTTTTATGCCATCAATTTCAAAAGTTGCTGTTGTAATTGAATTTAACGTTAGTAAAGGTACTCCCGGATATAATTCTGTTTTGAAACAATAAGGCATGGATTGTCTTATCTGATTGGTAACTGCTGCTTCTGCGTAAATCTGAACCATACCAAAAGGACGTACATCGTCGAGTCCTCCTACGTGATCATAATGACCATGGGTTATAAGTATCGACTTTAATTTTGAAGTATAATGTTGTAACATCTGTTGCCTGAAATCCGGCCCACAATCAATTAAAATAGTGGATTCGCCCATTTCAACAAGTACAGATGCCCGCAATCGTTTGTCATGCTTATCGTCTGATGTACATACCTGGCAATTGCACCCGATTTGTGGTACACCGGTTGATGTTCCGGAACCTAAAACTGTAATTTTCATTTTCATAGATTCATGCGTATACGCCAGTGCTGAGGATATAAATTATTACATCGGGTGCCAATATTCTTAACCCAGCCTAGGCCAATGCCTTTGTATGTGATTAAAACATAACCGGTTGGCTGGTTGTTTAGTTCAATTGATTCTTTTTTTAGATACTGTATTGCGGTAGTGTAATCGGATTCAAATGTGTTGATTGATAGCTGGTTGAGTTCTTTTGATAACGCAAGTTGCGCTGTTGGGATCAGATCTTTTCCTTTGCGTTCGTACACCTCAATCCCGGCTAATAAACACTGAAAATGTGTTCTGAAATACAAGAAGGTTTGCAGATGTTGTGTCGGAAAAGCAAATACAGCATTCTCGGTTTCGAAAAACTTATATTCCTTTGTTGGAACAAATAGATTGTTTAGTGCTACATTATTGCGTATTTCGCGCAATAATTTGTCCGGCTTATTTTTGGGTTTAAACTGCCTGTATGTATCTTGTGTTTTCTGAAGTATAGCTATGAAAAATCCCTCACCCTTTGTTTTATGTGGGTAAAAGCGGTATCCTTCATTTGTTACCGTAATTCTTTCGTCAACTCCATCCAGTTTCAAAACCTTTGCGCCAAGGTTTTCACAAATCCAGCGTATGTTTTCTTCATTTTCAGCACTATTAAAGGTACAGGTGCTATACACCAGAATGCCATCGTTTTTCAGAGCATCCCATACATCTTCAACTATGCTTTGCTGGCGTTTTACACAGATTTCAATATTGGCAACCGACCATTCATTTATTGAATTCGGGTCCTTCCTGAACATACCTTCGCCCGAGCAGGGTGCATCAACTACAATTGCATCGAAAAAAGCCCCCATTTTTCCAAAATCCTTTGCTTCGTTATTTGTCACAATGGCATTCGCCTTTCCCCATTTGATTATGTTTTCGGCTAAAATGTGCGAACGTTGCCGAATAATTTCATTGCTAACCAAAAGTGAACTTTCTGGTAAATAATGGCTTAGAAGGGTTGATTTTCCTCCGGGTGCAGCACAAAGGTCTAATACGTTTGTGGCATCAGACATATATTTTGTAACTATCTGACTCAAAAACATAGAGCTGGCTTCCTGTACGTAATATACGCCGGCGTGTAACAACGGGTCGGCTGTAAATAATGGACGTTCGGGCAGGTAATAGCCTGTATCGCACCATGGTACTTTCTCGTCCGATGGTATATAATTCGTTTTTGTATTTATGCGTACACTAACAGGAGCAGCACCCGAAAGTGCTGCTTCAAAAGTGTCGTATTCGGCAGCCAAAATTTCTTTGGTTTGCTGAATGAATTCGTTAGGTAAGTTCATTCTTTATTTGCATTCAAATTGCAAATGTATAAAATATCTCACTTTTATGCTAAAGTGTTCGTAGGATTACAACAGGTCGGTAATTTTTTTAATAGTAGTTGCGTATTCTTCGTCGCTCAAATATGTTTTTTGAGGGTTCATTTCGAAAGTGCTACCATAGCTCATACCATCAACATATTTAGGCACCAGATGTATGTGGAGGTGAGCCAGTTTGTCTGAATATGCTCCGTAATTAATTTTTACCGGATTAAATGCTTTGCTTATAGATTCTGCTACTTTACAAACATCAGCCATGAATGCGTTTCTGTCTGCTTCATTGAGTTCAAATAACTCGTTTACGTGATCTTTATAAGCTACAATGCAACGACCCGGATGGCTTTGTTCTTTAAATAAAAATACAGTTGATACTGATAAGTCACACATTTCAATCATCAAACTCTTTTGCAATTCATTGCGTTGGCAATAAAGGCAATCTGCTGCTTTTTCCATTTTTAATCTTTTTTTTTCTGTTAGTAAGTATATATTTCAAATAAAAAAGCAGTGAGAATTTCTTCATCACTGCCTTTATAATTATTATTTCCTTATCAGGATTTTTGTTCGTCTATAATTCTTAAGGCAATATCTAAAATCTGAGTATCGTCTAACATCACTAATCCACCATCGGGTCCCGGTTCTATATGCATTCCACAACTTCTACCATCTTTGTAATTATGACCCCCGAAATAATTACGTACTGTTTCGTTTTCCAGACCAAGTTCATCAGCGATCCTGGTCATACTACCGCTTGGAAGCAAATCTTTTACTTTGCGTAATTCGTTAAATGTTATCGTTTTAGTCATGTTATTAAGTATTAGAAAGTTAATAATTTGTGTTTTTTCTACGATGCCATAAACATACAATTTCAAAATTGTTTTTCAACATTATTTAACATTATTTTTGTCAATAATATTCAAGTATTGCTATTATTGCCTTTGTTTCTGCTTAATTAAGATTTCTATAGAACTCTACAATTGTATGTATGCCCTTTTTGAATAGCTCTACAGGAAAGTTTTCGTTTGGCGAATGAATTGCGTCTGATTCCAGTCCAAAGCCCATTAAAATAGGTTTAACTTTCAGGCTTTTCTCGAAAATTGGTATTACTCCAATACTTCCTCCCCGACGAACTGGTAAGGGTCTTTTACCGAAAACGGTTGTATATGCTGCTTCGGCCGCTTTGTATGCAGGTGAGTCAATGGGGCATACATAACTCTCGGCTCCGTGCAGGTATTGAATATCAATTTTTACATGGTCGGGCGTTCTGCTTTTTAAATAATCTGTTACTAAATCGGCTATTTCGTGGCTACGTTGGTTGGGTACAAGGCGAGCCGATAATTTGGCGTACGCTTTTGAGGGCAGTACGGTTTTTGAACCTTCTCCTGTATAACCACCCCAAATCCCGCAAATATCGAGTGTAGGCCGTACTCCGGTACGTTCAATGGTACTAAAGCCTTTTTCGCCAAAGACTTTGGTGATGTGTAAACCTGTTTTGTATTCTTCTTCATCAAAGGGTATTTGGGCAATCAGTTCTTTTTCTTCAGCGGAAAGTTCTTCAACCTTATCGTAAAAACCGGGAATGGTAATTTTGCCATCAGCATCGGTTAATGAGGCTAATAGCTTGGATAGTTCATTGATAGGGTTTGCTACAGCTCCACCAAAAATACCCGAATGCAAATCGCGTGATGCTCCGGTGACTTCAATTTGCCAATATGCTAAGCCTCTCAGACCAGTTGTGATGCTTGGCGTGTCGGCCGATAGCATGCTCGTGTCTGAAACTAAGATGATGTCGCACGCTAGCAACTCTTTTTGTTCCTCGCAAAATGCTTCGAGACTCGGTGAGCCTATTTCTTCTTCGCCTTCAATCAAAAACTTTACGTTACATTTTAGTTCATTGTTTTTGATAAGATATTCAAAAGCTTTCGCATGAATAAATGATTGACCTTTGTCGTCATCAGCACCCCGGGCAAAAATATG
>JBLIZK010000396.1:0-13850 GCA_048859825.1 Paludibacter sp. | reverse complement strand
AATCGGCCGAATACCAGTTACAAGGGAGTGAGAAAAATGTACTGATTGCCAAATCGGCCTATTATCCGACCTTAAGTTTCGGAGCTTCAGCCGGGAAATCGTTTTACAACCTACACCCCACTCCTTTCAACACATCGCTTGGTTTAACTTTAAACGTGCCAATTTTCAACAAACTGCAGGTACGCAACAATGTAAAAACGGCTCAAATTGAAATACAAAGCAATAAAATAAATGTTGAAAACGCAAAACTCGAGTTGCGCAAAAACATCCAACAAGCATATTACAATGCTGTATCGGCGAAAGCCAAACTTGAAGCTTCTCAGAAATCGGTCAGCTCCGGCGCCGAAGCCTATCGCTTTGCTGAGAAAAAATACGAAGGCGGACGCGCCAACGTGTACGAACTGTATCAGGCTAAAAACAATTATGCCCGAGCTCAATCCGAGGCTACTCAGGCAAAATACGAGTACGTATTTCGTTTGAAAATGCTCGAACTGTACAAGTAAACCCCTAGCCCTAAAGGGGAAAAGTATTTATGAAACAAACCCTCCCAAAGTACCCATTAGGGGATTTGGGGGTAAATAATTAAAAAATGAACGCAGATAACATCAAATCGCAAATGCGCAAAGGCTATCTTGAGTATTGCATTTTGCTTATACTCAAAAAGAAAGCTGCCTACGCTTCGGATATTATTTCGGAGCTGAAAGACGCAAAACTGATTGTGGTGGAAGGAACGTTATATCCCCTGCTTACCCGACTAAAAAACAGCGAATTACTCGATTATCGTTGGGAAGAATCAACTCAGGGACCTCCCCGCAAGTATTACGAAATGACCGAAAAAGGAATTGCATTCCTTAATGAACTAGAATTTGCCTGGGACGAAATAAATCAGGTAGTACAGAAAATTAAGGCCTCTCCTAACCCATCAGAATGACGGATTCAGGAAAAGCCACAGCGTTTATTCAATTTTTCTGATAAATATAAATTCACTTTATTTTCTCCGTATTCCTTCTCCTGAAACAATATCGGGATAAAAAGGGAGGTTGGGGGCAAATTAATTACGAATCATGAAAAAAACATTAACAATCAATTTAAACAACATCGTTTTCCATATCGACGACGATGCTTATGATATGCTTCAAAGTTATCTGGCTGATGTAGAAAAACATCTTTCGGATGATGAAAAGAAGGAGGTTATGGCAGATATAGAAGCACGTATAGCCGAAATTTTCAGCGATAGCCTGAAGCGTAATAAAACGGTGATAAATCTCGAAGATGTAGAAGAGATTATCAACGTATTGGGTAAACCCAATCAGTTCAGCTCTGATGAAGAAGACGATGCCAATCCTAAAACAAATACACAACAATCAGCAGGTAATGGAGAGCGTCGCTCATCCAGTCGTCGTTTTTATCGCGACCCCGAAAATGCTGTTTTAGGTGGTATTGCCAGTGGTATAGCAGCTTATTTTAGTTGGGATGTAACCTGGGTGCGTATTGGCATAATATTGCTTTCGCTACTAAGTATCGGGCATGGTATACTTATATATTTCATTGTATGGCTCATAGCCCCAAAAGCAGTAACTGTTGCTCAACGCCTCGAAATGCAAGGCGAGGACGTAACGGTTGAAAACATAAAATCAGAAATCAACAACGTGAAGAACTATGTTGAAAGTGACAAATTCAAACAATCAGCATCCGGTTTTGGCGAAAAGTTTCTGGAAGTAATCCGTACAATCATTAAAGTCCTTGCCGGTTTTATTGGTGGCATTATCGGACTAATCGGCATTATTCTGGCCGCATCGCTGCTTTTTGTACTGGTTACGCTGCTTTTTGTACCGGGAATTATCGCCGGCTTTTCTCCTGAAATTGCAGCCGAATGGACAGCGCTTTCGGGCGATAACGGCATCCTGATGGTCATTTCGCTGTTACTCGTAATCGGGACTCCGGTATTTATGATAGTTTACTGGTCAATCAATTTACTGGGCCGTAAAAACTACGAACATTCACTCACCACATCGCTTGTAGCATTACTACTTTGGATGGCTGGCTTATTTATGTTATATAGTGTGGGAGCCAAAACATTTGTGAAACTCATTAAATCCGACAGGGAGTTTAATATTCGTTTCGATGACGATTTTGGTCCATCAATAGACCAGACCCGTACTGTTGAAGCTTTCAAAGGCCTTGATGTTTCCAATAATATTGAAGTGGAATTTGTTCAGGATTCAGTAAAGCAGTTAGTGGTTTCGGCACCGCAGGAGGCGCTTTCGGAGGTAGTTACCGAAGTTGTTGATGGGAAATTAAAAATTTATACCGAATCCTTTTTTGTAAATTATCCGGTTAAGGTGAGTATACATAACGACAGCCTGACATATATTGAAGGCAGTGGTGCTGCCCGTTTCAAAACACAGAACATAGTAAACAGCCCCGCACTAACTGTAAAATTAAGTGGCGCCAGCTCTGCCGATTTGGATTTTAATATCAGTGGTACAAGCGAATTTGATCTATCAGGAGCAGCCAAAGCCGATGTAAATGGCAATGCCGGCAAAACCGACATACATGCATCAGGAGCATCCAAGTTTGAAGGCAATGAGTTTAAGGTATTCGAAGCAGTTGCAGATGCAAACGGGGCTTCAAAAATTAGTATATACGCCACCAAAAGGCTCGATGCAGAAGCCAGTGGCGCAAGTGACATTGATTGTGAAGGCAATCCTACCGTTGTGAAACGTAACGAGAGCGGAGGTTCAAGTATCCGCATCAAATAGTTGTTTATAAATCAGTTTTTTTGCGCAAAAGGGTAGCTTGAAATAAGTTACCCTTTATTTTTTAACACCTCCACCAGTTTATGAATATGTGCAGGAGTCGTACCACAGCAACCTCCAATAATATTAGCACCCGCTTTGGCTAATCGCGGGGCAACTTCAGCCATCATCTCTGGCGATTCCGGGAATACAGTACAGCTTCCCTGCAACACCGGTAAACCAGCATTTGCATGTATAAGAATTGGTATATTTTTATCGGCCATACGTATTTCTTCCGTAATTGCTATCATACCTTCAATACCATTACTGCAGTTCGCTCCCAACACATCCACACCGGCGGATTTCAGCGTTTCAACCATTTCGGTTGGCGACACACCCATCATTGTACGAAATTCACCATTGGCTAAATGGTCGAATGTCATGGTACAAATTATCTCACAGTTTGTATTTTCGCGCACGGCACGCACAGCTATTTCGGCTTCATCAAGAGCTGTCATTGTTTCAATAACAATGGCATCGGCTCCACCATCGGCCAACCCTTTAGCCTGTACGCTGAAGGCTTCGTACAATTCCTCTTCAGTTACATCGCCCATCATCAATATCTTTCCGGTAGGACCCACTGAGCCCAGTACGTATTTATCAGGCCCTGCAGCCTCGCGCGATATTTCGGCCGCACGCTTATTAATTTCGTACACTTTGTTTTGCAATCCCCAGGCTTCCAGTTTAAAGCTACTACCACCAAAACTATTGGTTTCGATGGTGTCGGCACCGGCTTCAATGTAACTACGGGCAATATCCAACACCGCTTCGGGATGCTCTATATTCCATAGTTCAGGACATTCGCCCGGCTGCATCCCTTTTGCCTGTAAAAATGTGCCCCATGCTCCGTCCGAAACGAGCGTTTTACCTTCTGCAATCAGTTGTTTGAGTGTTGGTTTCATGCTTCAAAATATTGGTTGTAAGAAATATCTCAACATTAAAATATATTCGTCCGGCAAAAATACGAATTAAACACTGTATTTGAAAAAAAATACGATTTTCAGTTAGCAACAGGTAGAGAAAGTAACAACTTACAGAGTTATATCATTGATTATAAACCAGAAATGTTATTATTTTCTGACAACATTATAATCATTATACACACAATTGTCAGTTTCTTTTCAAATCAAATTTATTTAGTAAATTAGCCCATCGAACAAACAAAAAAAGTATTTGTTATTGGAATAATATGAAAGAAACAAATCGCACTATACAACAGGTATTAGCAAGTCTGATAATTTGTACCACACTTTTCTCAATACCGGCAAAAGCTCAGGACAGTATACAAAGCACGATTCAAATACGGGAGTTGATTGTAACCGGCACCAGAAACGAAACAGACGTACGGAATTTACCCTCAAGCATTACAGTAGTAACCGAAAAGCAGTTGCATAACCGTCAAATACAATCAGTATTACCCCTGTTAAATGAACAGGTTCCGGGTTTATTTATTACAAGCAGAGGCATTATGGGTTACGGTGTATCCACAGGTGCAGCAGGAGCAATGCGGCTTCGGGGAATTGGAGGCAGTCCTACCACCGGTATATTGGTACTGATTGATGGCGAACCGCAATACATGGGTCTGATGGGGCACCCTTTGGCCGATGTCTATCAAACTACCATGGCCGACAGGGTTGAAGTAATCCGGGGACCTGCATCGGCACTCTACGGCTCCAATGCCATGGGTGGAGTAATTAATATTGTCACTTCAAAGCTAAAAAAGGATACTGTTCTGAATCATGCCCGCTTTAGCTACGGCAGTTTCAATACACTGGAAACATCCTATACTAACCGCATACACAAAGGACGGTTTAGCAGTAAAACGTCCGTTTCGTACAACCGAACTGACGGACAACGCGAAAACATGGAATTTGAACAATTCAGCGGCAATGCAAAAGCAGGATACAATTTAAGCAATGCCTGGAATGTGAATGTCAATCTGGTACTTTCGCAATTCAAAGCATCGAACCCGGGCACAATAACTACACCTGTCTTCGATAACGATTCACGCATAACACGGGGAAGCACTATTCTGTCGGTCGAAAACAATTACCAGCACACTTCAGGCGCTTTAAAAGCATATTATAACTGGGGCAATCACCTGATAAACGACGGATATCAGGCCGGGAAACAACCCCTCGATTACCGTTTCCACTCCAATGATAATATGGCTGGAATCTCGCTGTACCAATCGGCAACTTTTATGGCCAACAACCGGATAACTGTAGGTGCAGATTATCAGCAATTTGGTGGAAAAGCATGGAATAAATATACCAACAATACTGAAGCAGGTATTATTGACACCACATTGCACGAAATAGCTGCTTATGCCGATGTACGTCAGAGCATTGGTTCATTTTTAACCCTCAATGCCGCCATGCGATACGATTATCATTCGAAAAGCGGAGGGAAATGGATACCTCAGTTTGGCATGGCAGTTCATATCCCCAAAATACCCGAAATGAAAGCTACAATCAGCAAAGGCTTTCGCAATCCCGCGATACGCGAACTATTTATGTTTCCGCCTAAAAATGCAAATTTATTGCCCGAGGAATTACTTAACTATGAATTATCATTTTCGCAATATCTGTTAAACAGAAGCTTGTTTTACCACCTGAGTGTATTTTATATGGATGGTAAAAACATGATTCAAACCGTTTTTGCAAACGGAAAACCACTGAATGTAAACAGCGGAAAGGTACGAAACCACGGAATAGAAGCTGTTTTAAATTATAAACTAACACCACAATGGAGCATAAATGCAAACTACAGCTGGCTTTATATGAAGTATCCTGTATTAGCCGCACCGGAACACAAAGCATATGTAGGACTTGATTACAGCCACAATAGACTGATGCTTTCTGCCGGAATACATTCAATTCACGGACTTTATAGCTCAGTTACACCCATTAAAAAAGAAAATTTTTTGTTATTGAATGCAAGGGGAAATTACCGGATAATGAGATTTATTAGTATATTTGTCGCGGGTGAAAACCTTTTAAACAAATCGTACCAGATAAATGCAGGTTACCCAATGCCCGGGGCCACAGTATCGGGTGGTTGTAATGTTCAATTTTAATTTATAATACTTATGGAAGCTAACGCAATCAGGCTTTACACGCTCAATGAAAAATCAATAAAAGCCTATCTTCTTGCCACACTGTTTATTACCGGCAATATATTATTGCCCCAACTTTGTCACCTTGTAAACTTAGGCGGTAAAATAATGTTACCCATTTATTTTTTCACGCTGGTGGGCGCTTACAAATACGGGTGGAAAGTAGGTCTACTTACGGCCATCGTATCACCGCTGTTAAATTCGGCCTTTTTTGGCATGCCTCCGGTAATTGCATTGCCTGCAATTATCACTAAATCTGTTTTACTGGCTCTTGCGGCAGGCTTTATAGCACATCGTTTTCAAAAAGTATCGGTGCTGTTGTTAGCGGTGGTTGTACTTGCTTATCAAACCGTAGGAACTATGTTCGAATGGGCTTATCTTGGCGATTTTGAACTGGCCATCAGCGACTTTAGCATTGGCATACCGGGCATGTTACTTCAGGTTTTAGGCGGTTTTCTTGTTATCCGTTACCTTATCAGAGATTAAGCTTAGCTATTGAATAAATCTGATTTACAGACAGGCTGTTTTTATGGGAAAAAGTTTTGAAGAAGTACTGGAGCGGGCTAAAAATATTGAGTTTAACGAAACTTTCGATGTGGTGGTAGCCATCGCAAATGGTGGAATTATTCCTGCGGCCATTATCAACCAGCGTTTAAACTGCGAGTTTCAGCTACTAAAGTTAAACCTGCGCGACGCCATGCAAAACAAGCTCTATGATAAACCCAAACTTTTATCGGAAATAAACTTTGCCTTTAAAGGCCGTAAACTCCTATTGGTGGACGACAGAGTAAAAACCGGAACAACCCTTGAGTTTGCAAAAGAACTGCTATCAGAAGCATCCCTGGTAAAAACACTGGCAGTAAACGGAAAAGCCGATTACTGCCTTTACGATGAATCGTGCTTCCGTTTTCCCTGGTTAGTGTAATTAGTTTTCAGCGAATTATTTAAAAATATCGCTGAATGCTCTCAAAGCCTCAATAAGCGTTTTATTTTCGTTGCTTACGCCTACAGTTATGCGTAAGCAATTGCCACAAAGCGTAATATTACTCCGGTTGCGTACAATTATTCCTTTATTTACGAGCCAGTTATATGTCATATCGGCATTATCTACCTTAACCAGAATAAAGTTAGCATCCGAAGGATAAATCTCCTTTACCATGCTGAGCTCATTTAAGTTTTTTATCAATAACTTACGCTCTTCAAGTATTACTTCTACCGATTGATTTTTCGTTTCCGGGTGTTGCAAGGCTTTTTTGGCATGCTCCTGCGACAACAAATTGATATTATACGGGTATTTTATTTTGTTGAGCACCTGAATAATTTCTTCCGATGCAAAAGCCATTCCCATACGTATAGCAGCATTACCCCAGGCTTTCGACATGGTTTGAAGCACTACCAAATTAGGAAATTTCTCAAGCTGTTTCACAAAACTGGCGCGTTGCGAAAAATCGATATATGCTTCATCCACTACAACTATACCTCTGAACCATTGTAAGAGTTTCAGAATTTCGTCAGTATTCAAACTATTTCCGGTAGGATTATTGGGTGAGCAAAGCCATATAATCTTGGTATTGTGGTTGGCGCTGTCAATTAATTTGTAGGCATCCACATCAAATTTGTCGTTAAGAGGCACTTTGCGGTATTCCACATCATTAATATCGGCACACACTTTATACATTCCGTATGTAGGGTTATGTCGCCCATTACCAGCATTTTGCCCGTAGGGCCAACGGAGCCAAGCACATATTTATCCGGTCCGGCTGCCTGACGTGAGATTTCGGCTGCCCGTTTGTTTATTTCGTACACTCTCTCCTGTAACCCGAAAGCTTCCAGCTTAAAACAGGTGCCTCCAAAGCTGTTGGTTTCGATGGTGTCGGCCCCGGCTTCGATGTAACTGCGGGCAATATCAAGCACCGCTTCCGGGTGTTCGATGTTCCACATTTCGGGACATTCGCCCGGTTTGAGGCCTTTGGCCTGTAAAAATGTACCCCAGGCGCCATCCGACACCAGTGTTTTGCCTTCGGCAATCAGTTGTTTGAGTGTTGGTTTCATGCGTTTATTGTCCCTAATCCCTAAAGGGGGGATTAAGTTTAGTAACGATTGTTAGTATTTAATTCTCACTTTTCATTTTTCAATTTTGAATAGTTTGCCACATGGCACACAATAGTTCTATTTATATTGAACAACTATGTGTTCTATTGTGTCCACAAAGGCCAGGCCGGGTTCAATTATAAATTACGAATTATGAATTATGAATTATGAATTATGAATTATGAATTATGAATTATGAATTATGAATTATGAATTATGAATTATCTGTAGTTTTTGTACCAGTCATACATTCTGCTCAGTCCTTCGCGGATATCAATTTCGGGTTTATAACCATAAATTCCGGTAAAGAGCTGCATATCGGCATAGGTTTGATAAACATCACCCTGTTGCATTTCAGTATATTCCTTTATCGCTTCACGTCCTGTTATTTGCTCCATGGTCGAAATAAAATCCATCAGCCGCACCGGCGATGAGTTGCCAAGGTTCAGGATCTGATAAGGCACTTCATTTGCAGGCGGTTGCTGTTCAATTACCTTCATCACGCCGTTAATAATATCATCGATATAGGTAAAATCCCGTTCCAGATTACCATGATTGAAAACTTTGATGGGTTTACCGGTCATGATGGCATCCATAAACAGGTACGGCGCCATATCGGGTCGACCCCACGGACCGTAAACGGTGAAAAAACGAATGCCGGTAGTTGGCAAATTGTACAGTTTGCTGTACGAATGTGCCATCAGCTCATTGGATTTTTTGGTGGCAGCGTACAGGCTAATCGGTTTATCCACCTGTGCCGATTCGGAATAGGGCACATTGTTGCTTAGCCCATACACGCTGCTGGAGCTCGCGTACACAAAATGTCCGATTTTGAACTGACGCGCAGCTTCAAGAATATTCATGTAACCGATAAGATTCGACTCCACATAAGCAAAGGGATGATCAATGGAATAACGCACGCCGGCTTGAGCCGCCAGATGACAAATCAGATCAAAACCTTCTTTTTCCATCAGGTCGAAAAGCTGCTCGCGCTGCTGTAAATCGAGGCGTATAAAACGGAAATTATCTGTGATGTGGCTCTTGATTAATACGCTTTCGCTTATTTCCTGTTCATAAATACCAATCTCTTTTAACCGACCGTACTTTAGTTGAACATCGTAATAGTCGTTGATATTATCAACCCCCACAATGTCATAACCACCTGACTGTATCAGTTGTTTAACAAGCGATGAACCGATAAAACCGGCAGCACCGGTAACAAGTATTTTTTTCATTTACATTCGGATTTTATAGAACCACAACTGAGTATTCGCCTGTGTTTCTGACGGTTTTGCCGGCTGTAATCTGTCGGAGCTGTTCGTTTTTCTCCACATCGCGTTGACGGAAAAACAATACTCCCTTGCCATTAATGCCATTCTGAATATCCTTATCCTCAAGTATGTGTGCTTCTTTTTGAAGATAAACATCCACATTTTCGCCACGGCGGATATTGTACAGATAAAATTCGTTTACCTTCGCCTCCCTGGCCATTTCCAGACCTGTTTTGCACATTTCTCCGTAACCGATTCTGTTGTTCAGAAGTGGCAGTGCAAACGACCCCACAAAAACGGTAAGCAGCAGCCCGAACGAGAAACTGTTGATGGCTCTGTTTGTGTTTCGGTGGCGCAGGAGGTGCAGCAACGACATTACTCCGGATGAGAATAATATTGCCAGTGCAATATAGATAAACACATTTTGCAACATTTGCATTTTGGGTGTGAAACTAAGCACGACAGCCACCGGAGCGGCCAGTGTAACTACTCCAACCGGAATTGCCAGCAACCATTGCGATAATTTTGTATTGTCCCGCTTTTGAAAAAGCAATATGGCCAACGCTGAAAAAAACGGTATTGATGGCAACATATACACATCTACTTTCGAGCTGAACGACGAGAGCATAAGCAGGGTCACCACGGCAACGGTGAGCAGCAATCGCTCCAGATCGGTGGAAATGGCCTTGCGACGCACTGCTGCAATAGTCAGTCCGATGTAGAACAGCGACCACGGCGCCAGAATATACCAGATGCTCACAAAGTAGTAATAAAATGGTCGTTTGTGATGAAACGCGTCAATGGCGCGGTTTACAGTCTGATTGAACAGGAGATTATTCAGATATTCCTTACCACCTTCCCAATAAACAGCCGAAAACCATGCTGCGCAGCCCAGAAGCAATATCCCCCATGTTTTCCAACCCCAGTATTTTCCAAAGGTTTTAATTTTTCGCTGAATAAGAAGAAATACGAGCACACTCAGTAGTGGCAGCAATATACCCACAGGCCCTTTGGTGAACAGCGCCATAAATACGTACACCGGAAACAGTACTGAGTCGTATTTTCCGCCTTCGCCGGTATACATCTTATAAAATGTCCGCATGGCCAGCACTATAAACATTGTCATCATAATGTCCATGCGCAGTACCACTGCCGAACCGATAAAGTAGCCGGTGCTCAGAAGCATTAGCTGAAGGGTAGCTCTGTTTTTCTTATCGGTAGAGTTTTCAAGCCATTTGTCCATTGTTATCAGTATAACCATTGCCGGTATTAACGATAACAACGATAAGTACAACATGCTGTGAACGCCAAACAACGCTTTCCCGAGCATCACCAGCCACAGATACAACGGCGGCTTGTCGGCATAGGCAAGGCCGTGATTGTGAAATGCAAAAAAGGAGTGATCCCTTAATGCTTCGTCGGCTATGCTCAGGTACCGGAGTTCATTATCGGGCGTGTAGTCCCTCATAACAAAGGCCGGCAGGAGCAATACCAGAAACAATAGATATTTACCGTATTTCATGGGAAAATTTATTTAAACCGCACAAAAGGTGATTAACCCTTATTTTTCATCGATTTAATATCGATTGTGAGGTTGCGAATATACGCAATAAAACCGAAAGACTGACCAAGCATCAAAACCGGATCACGACGAATAAACGCGTAAATAACAATTATTAGCGAACCGATAAGACTCAAAATCCAGAAACCCATTGGCAATACCGATTCTTTGCGGCGGTACGAATACACAAACTGGTATACAAACCGCAAAGTGAAAATTACCTGACCGGCCGAACCCATTATCAGTAATCCCAAAGGCACTTTCTCGTTTTTCAGGAAGGTGGCCACAAACTCGTCGAACTGATTAAACACAAATGCGATGGCCACAAATGGAGTGAGCAAGACAATAATACGAATAATCCGGTAGAATTTTTGCCAGATTTTCTGCTCGTACAAATTCCAGATATAAATGTAATAGGCAATCATCTGTCCGAGCAGAATTGAAAAGTCATCGCGCATCCAGCCGTAAATAAACATCAGGTACGAAGCAACGAGACTTAATATCCAGAATATTGAGGGAGATAATACTTTCTTGGCTTTCTCGGATAATATCCACTGAAAAAGTGTGCGTGCCGAGAAAAGGGCCTGCGACAGAAACCCTATGATGTACATAATCATAGTTTCGACTGGCTGATTTTGTAATTAAAGTATCTTTTTTTCATCCAGCGGTAAGCAAAACAGTCAACCAGCGGAGCAATCAGTCTGTTCCAGAGGTTAAACTTCGATACGCCTGCTACGCGGGGCAGGTGACGTACCGGCATTTCGAGTACCCGTGCATTTTGCAGCTGAATAAGCGCCGGCAAAAAACGGTGCATGCCGGTAAAAAACGGAATTCGTTTCGCGTAATCAGTCCGGATAACTTTTAGCGGGCAGCCGGTGTCGGTTATTCCGTCGTGCGTCATCATTCTGCGGAAACCGTTGGCAATTTTCGACTGTATCTTTTTCGACAGCGAATCGTTGCGGTTAGCACGGATCCCGATTACCATTTCGTATTCGGTAATGTGCTTCAGCAGCAGATTAAAATCTTCGGGAAGCGTTTGCAGGTCAGCATCAATATAGCCTACATAGTCGGACTGAGCCGTGTCAATACCGGCTTTAATGGCTGCGCTTAAACCTCTGTTTTGCTCAAAGCTGATGTAAAAAAAGTCATCATTCGTTTCGCACACCTGCTGAAGCAAAGGCAGTGTATTGTCCTTTGAACCATCGTTTACATACAAAACGCAGGTTTTATATAAGGCCGTCGGCAGGTATTCTGTCATTTTTTTACCCAGTTGGGCAATGCCTTCCTCCTCGTTGTATACAGGTACAATGATAGTAAACTGATAATTACCCGTTTTGTTAATCTCCGGTTTCATAATGTGTTTTTCAATATAAATGATGCTTTATCTGGTTTAATGCTAACTTCTGATTATGGTTTTACGTAGTTTGCGAAACCTCCAGATTTTTTCGTCCTGCAAAAGTAGAAATAATCTGCGAATCACAGCTTACTTTCTGTATTATTTAAATACATCGCCGAACGATTTCAGCGCCTCAATCAAAGCCATGTTTTCGTTTGTCATCCCCACTGTGATGCGCAGACAACTTCCACACAGGGTAATATTGCTGCGGTTTCGCACGATGATTCCTTTGTTTACCAGCCAGTTGTAAGTCATGTCCGCATTGTCCATCCTTACCAGCACAAAGTTGGCGTCCGACGGGTAAACTTCGTGTACCATACTCAGCGACTGCAGGCTTTTTACCAGGTGTTTGCGCTCTTCCAGTATCACTTCCACCGACTGATTTTTCATTTCAGGCGCCATAAGTGCTCTTTTGGCATGTTCCTGAGTAAGCAGGCTGATGTTGTAAGGGTATTTAATTTTGTTCAGCACCTGAATAATTTCTTCCGATGCAAATGCCATTCCCAAACGGATGGCGGCATTGCCCCATGCTTTCGAAAGTGTTTGCAGTACTACCAGGTTTGGGTACTTGTCCACATAAGCTGCCAGACTTTTCTTCTTCGAGAAGTCTATATAAGCCTCATCCACAACCACAATACCTCTGAACCAGCGAATCACTTTCAGAATTTCCTCCGAATTCAGGCTGTTTCCAGTAGGGTTGTTTGGCGAGCACAGCCAAATGATTTTCGTATTATGGTTGGCGCTGTCAATCAGCCTGTAAGCATCAATGTCGAAATTATCGTTCAGTTGCACCTTGCGGTATTCCACATCGTTGATGTCGGCGCACACCTTGTACATGCCGTAGGTAGGGTCTATGGCAACCACATTGTCCCTGCGTGGTTCGCAAAAAGCTCTGTAAAGCAGGTCAATCGGTTCATCGCTACCGTTTCCAAGAAATATATTGTCTACACGAACACCCTTCAGCTTCGCAATGAGTTTTTTTACTTCGAGCTGCAGCGGATCCGGATAACGGTTATACGGACTGTTAAACGGACTCTCGTTCGCATCAAGGTATACCGATGCTTCCCCTTTAAACTCGTCGCGCGCACACGAGTAGGGTTTCAGCATTTTAATGTTTTCGCGCAGTAAATTTGTAATTTTCATCTTTTTTTGGAAACTTATCGTCGTTCTGCTTTTACACGTTCGGTCATTTCTTCGTCATCCAGACGTATTTTCACCGCGTTGCTGTGTGCCTGCAGTTCTTCATTTTCAGCCATTAATATCACGGCATTACTTAAATTCATCAAACCTTCTCTGGATAGTTGCTGGAAAGTTATTTTACGAACAAAGCTATCAAGGTTCACGCCGCTGTATGCTTTAGCGTATCCGTTGGTAGGCAATGTGTGGTTGGTGCCCGAGGCATAATCGCCCACGCTTTCGGGGCTGTAATTGCCCAGAAATACCGAACCGGCGTTGATGATGTTAGCCGCCACTCCATTGTGGTAGTGTGTGGATATAATCAGGTGTTCCGGAGCATATTCGTTGGTCATTTCCACCGCTTCTTCCAGTGTTTTCAGTACAATGATTTTGCTGTTGGCCAGCGATTTTTTCGCCAGTTCTTTGCGCGGAAGCTGTT
>JBLIZK010000395.1:0-2149 GCA_048859825.1 Paludibacter sp. | reverse complement strand
GCAATATGTAACAGGGTGCTGATAATAAACAAAGGAGAAATTGTTGCCGACTATCCGGATATTGCAAAAATCAACCTATTTGACGAGAATCAGTTGCAGGTTGAAGTTGAGTTTCTGAACGAAACAGAGATTACAGGAATTGACAATATTAACTCTGTCACTCCGAAAGGAAAAAATGTATATATTGTTCTTGCTTCGACCGACATCAGAGCCGAACTGTTTGATTTTGCAGTAAAAACCAACAATAAAATACTGATGATTAAACCGGTAGAGAGAAGCATGGAAGAAGTTTTCAGGAGCTTAACAAGTTGAAATTGCATCTAAGCGCCTTTGCGTAAAATTAAAAAATGGAAGAAAATTTCGATATACGAAACAACCAAAAAGGTGAAAAAGAGTTTGAGAACGCTCTGCGCCCACTAACATTTTCGGACTTTCAGGGACAAAATAAAATTGTTGAAAATCTGAAAATCTTTGTTATGGCGGCACGTATGCGCACCGAATCGCTTGATCACGTATTGTTGCACGGACCTCCGGGGTTGGGAAAAACAACATTATCCAATATAATTGCCAATGAATTAAACGTTGGATTTAAGGTTACATCCGGGCCTGTTTTAGACAAACCCGGTGATTTGGCAGGTTTGCTTACAAGTCTTGAAACGAACGATGTGCTTTTTATCGACGAAATTCACCGCCTAAGCCCTATAGTGGAGGAATATCTGTATTCGGCGATGGAAGATTATCGGATTGACATAATGATAGATAAAGGCCCGAGTGCACGTTCAATACAACTTGACCTTAATCCATTTACATTAATTGGAGCAACTACCCGAAGTGGTTTACTAACGGCACCACTTCGTGCCCGATTTGGAATAAATTGTCACTTCGAATATTATGATATTGAGGTTATTACAGGCATTATAAAACGTTCGGCAAGCTTGCTCGACGTGCCTATTGAACACGATGCAGCCGTGGAAATTGGTGGCCGAAGCCGAGGAACGCCGCGTATTGCCAATGCTTTGCTTCGGAGGGTTCGCGATTTTGCGCAGGTAAAAGGCAATGGTAAAATTGACATGGAAATAGCCCGCTATGCGCTTGAGGCTTTAAATATTGACAAATACGGGCTGGATGAAATAGACAATAAAATTCTGAACACTATAATTGATAAATTTAAAGGAGGGCCTGTAGGGCTAACTACAATAGCTACAGCTTTAGGCGAAGATGCCGGAACACTGGAGGAAGTGTACGAACCGTTTTTGATAAAAGAAGGTTTTATGAAGCGCACACCTCGTGGACGAGAAGTAACAGAGTTAGCCTATAAACATCTTGGAAAAATCAAACCCGGTGAGCAGGGAACACTTTTTTAGCACTACCCCAAACCCTTAATGTGGCTTTGGGAAATGCAAAAATACAATTTAGAGAAAAAATAAAAATACTAATATAATTCCCCTTTAGGGGTTAGGGGTTATGGAACACAAATTATATATTTACAACACATTAAGCCGCAAAAAAGAACAATTTGTACCACTGCACGACAACAAAGTGGGTATGTATGTTTGCGGACCAACCGTTGACGGCGATGGACATTTAGGACACGCCCGCCCGGCGATTACATTCGATATCTTGTTTCGGTATTTAACACAGTTAGGTTATAAAGTGCGTTATGTACGTAACATTACCGACGTAGGTCATCTCGAAAACGATGCTGACAGTGGTGAAGATAAAATTGCAAAAAAAGCACGTCTCGACCAGTTGGAACCGATGGAAGTGGTCCAATATTATGTAAATCGCTACCACAAAGCTATGGAAGCTTTAAATGTATTACCACCAAGCATTGAACCACATGCATCAGGACATATCATGGAGCAAATTGAGTTTACACAAAAAATTCTCGATGCAGGTTTTGCTTACGAAAGTGAAGGTTCGGTGTATTTTGATGTTGAAAAATACAATCAATCGAATAATTATGGTATTCTATCGGGCAGAAATATTGATGATATGCTCGAAACCACGCGCGAACTTGATGGACAGAGTGAGAAACGACGCAGCGTGGATTTTGCTTTATGGAAAAAAGCTTCACCGGAGCACATTATGCGCTGGAAAGCACCCTGGAGCGAAGGTTTCCCGGGCTGGCACATGGAGTGTTCGGCTA